>CACXDK010000357.1 GCA_902766345.1 uncultured Spirochaetaceae bacterium
ACATTTCGGATAGTGTACACTATTCATTCCCGACAGAGTACACTATTCACTTTGAGTAGTGTACTCTATTCATTTGCGATAGTGTACTCTGCACTTTTCAGATAGTGTGCTCTGCACATATAGAATAGTGTGCAGTACACTTTTTAAACAGGTCTACTCTTCTACAGTGTCAGAAGGTTCTGTTTCAGTTTCAGCCTCAGTTTCTTCTTCTGAAACTTCGTCTTCAAGGTCAGAATCGTCAAATCCGTCAGAATCATTTGCATCATCACCACTTTCTGGGCTGAGCATATCCTCATGGATTTTTATATCATCCTGAATTTTGGAAATCTTTTCCATAAATGCCTTAATGTCGGCATCCGCAGCTGTTACTTCTGCATCTTCAAAAGTAGAAAACTTGTCATATAAAAATTTTCCAAGCGAATAATACTCTTTTGAAAGCTTCTTTTTAAGCTGAGCAAGCTCAATACGCTGTACAGATTTATCGCCAAAAGCACTGATTGCCTTTCCTGCAGACACTAAGCCCTTCTGCGACAAAACAACGCCTTTATCTATGTATTCAAGTATTTTTTTTCCTACTTCCCCAGTTTTTCTGGAGAATTCTTCTTTTTTGTCAGATGTTTTATTTTCTTCATCATCCATATCGTACTCCTTATAAACAGATTACCACATACTTCTGCAAGTCGTCAAATCAAAAGCTGTAGTCTTATTGCAAAAGTTCATGCAGTAATCTATTATATCATAAAATGACTTCACAGGAAAAACAAAATATATATCATCTTTTTAAAACAGCTGCCAGCTGGACTCTTGGGTACGAATGTCCAGACTTTAAGGATGCTCCAGATTTTAAAGATGATATAATTGTAAAAACAAAAAAAGCAACATCTCTTTCTGATGTTGCTGAAAAAATTTCCACTTGTAAAAACTGCATTTTAGGAACAACACGCATTCATACCGTTCCTGGAGAAGGCGTTTCAGAACCTTATGTAATGGTCATTGGAGAAGGTCCTGGTGAAGAAGAAGATAATACAGGCAGACCTTTTGTTGGAAAGGCAGGACAGCTGCTAGATAAAATGCTTGCTTCTATTAGTCTAGACAGAGAATGTAACTGCTATATTGCAAACATTGTAAAATGCCGTCCTCCTCACAACAGAACACCTCTTCCACAGGAAGCGGATGCATGTTCCGGGTACCTGCAGGCACAAATTCACATTGCAAAACCAAAAATGATTCTTGCAATGGGCAGAACTGCAATTCAAAATCTTTTGCATACTACAGAAGGAATTAATGCCCTTAGGGGAAAATTCCTTGATTATAACGGAATTCCGTTAATGGCAACTTATCATCCAAGTGCCTTGCTAAGGGATGAACAGCTTAAACGTCCTGCATGGGAAGATTTAAAGCTTTTCCGTGCAAAATTGGAAGAAGCTTTTCCAGACTATAAAAATTCTTTTAATGCAAAGCACGCACAGGTTGAAAACTGATGTTTTTTATAGAAGCTGCCGTTAATGTACCTCTGAATCAGACATTTACCTATAAATGCGAACAGGACATGCCTTTAGAAAAAGCTTTCGGAAGGCGCATAGAAGTACGTTTTGGCAACAGAAAAACAACGGCTTTTGTAGTTTCTGCCTCTGAGCAGATTCCTAAAACCTGTGCCGTCACTGCCGATAAAATCCGCCCTATTACACGCTTTATAGATGAAAATCCAATTCTTACAGAAGAACTTTATGAAACTGCAAAATGGATGAGTAATTATTATATTGCATCCATTGGTGAAGTAATTTTTTCAATGATTCCTTCTGGCAAAAGGGAAACTGGAACCGCAGGTTTTGGTTTTGAAGAAGATTATGCTTTTTCCGAAAAAATTGAATTGAGTCAGGAGCAGATTGCAGCTACGGAAGGCATTCTGAACAATGCCGACAACAAATTCTATCATTATCTTTATGGCATGACTGGCAGCGGAAAAACGGAAGTGTTTTTATCCGCCGCAGAAAGAGTTATGCAACAGGGGAAAGGGGTAATTTATCTTGTGCCAGAAATAGGCTTAACACCACAGGTTGTACAATCTGTAATAAAAAGATTTGGCAACACAGCTGCGGTAATTCATTCAGAACTTACGCCAAGCCAGCGATTAGGCGAATGGAAACGCATTCTTGCAAAAGAGGCAAGGATTGTCATTGGTGCAAGAAGTGCCATTTTTGCACCTGTGCCTGATTTGGGGCTTATTATAATAGATGAAGAGCATGACGGTTCTTATAAATCGGGGTCTTCCCCACGCTATCATGCACGGCAGGTGGCTATGCACCGTTCCTCCTGCCTGAAAATTCCTCTTGTAATGGGTTCTGCAACGCCTTCGGTAGAAGCTTATTATTCAATGCAGACAGGAACTATTAAAAAGCATGTTCTTACAAAACGCTTGGCGGGCGGAAAAATTCCAGAAATTACTGCCGTAAACCTTAGTCTTGAAAATTCAAAGGACGAAAGCATTTCTGGTAATCTTTTTAA
>CACXDK010000358.1 GCA_902766345.1 uncultured Spirochaetaceae bacterium
GAAGTGTACAAAAATGATACATCTCTAGCAATTACATATATGAGGTGTAAAATGAAAAGAAAAAGACACAAAAAAGTTTCAGTTGGACGGCAACCGTAATAAACATTGGAGGAAAACACAACGAGGCTCTTCTCTTTTGGGACGCATCCAATATGGAATTGAAACAACTATTAGGACATGGTAAAGCTATTAAAATAAAGAAAAATCGTTTTTATCCAAAATTCTTGAAAACGTGCAATTTTTGTAGCTGACTTTTAAAGCTCCTTCCAGCAAATATAGGCTCCGTTTTCTTTTGAGGCAGGAATGCTTTTGCCTGAATATATGACAGCAGTGTTTTCAGCCTTTATGCCGGCAAGGTCTCTGATTTTTTTTATGTTTGAAAAGAATGCTGTGTTCATGGTTTCAGAAGCTTTTATTTCATAAGCCTTTAGTTCTAGAGAATCTTCTTCTATTACATCAACTTCAACACCGTTTGAATCACGCCAGAAATAAAGTTCGTCAGATTTTCCTGAGAAAAGTCTTCTTTTAAGCAGCTCAGAGACTATGAAATTCTCAAATAAAGCCCCTCGCATATAAAAAGTTTCCATTTGCCCTGCAGCAGTAATGCCTAAAAGTGAACTGACAAGTCCTGTGTCATAAAAATATAGTTTAGGATTTTTGATGATTCTCTTACCGAAATTCTTGTAATAAGGTTTCATCATGTAGATTATGTAACTCGCTTCTAAGACGGAAAGCCATGATTCTGCCGTCTTTCGGGTGATTCCTGCATCCTCAGCAAGAGCCGTTACATTTAATATTTGGGAACAGCGCCCTGCACAAAGCTTTATAAAGCGTGTGAATGATGAGTAATCTGTGATATTGCGTAAAGTCCTGACATCTCTCTCGATGTACGTTTGTATGTAAGAAGGATAAAAATCTGAAGGTTCAATGTGCTTATCGTAAATGCGAGGAAAGCTTCCATTGTAGAGCATCTCGTTTACTGTAGCAGGAAGAAGGTTAGAGGCATTTAGTTCTTTCGTAGAAAATGGAGCTAACGTAAGGAGTGCGGTTCTTCCTGCAAGACTCTGGCTTATTGACTGCATTAGAAGTAGATTGTGGCTTCCTGTGATTACGTACATGCCAGCTTCATTTACAGAATCAATATGTGATTGCAGATATGATAACAGTTCGGGAACTTGCTGGATTTCATCTATGATGACATTCTTGCTGTATATGGAAATAAAGTGACGTGGATCTTCTTTTGCCATCTGTCGTAAGTCAAGGTCTTCCAGAGAGATGTATGCATAGTCTGGAAGCAAGTTCTTTAAAAGAGTTGACTTACCGCACTGTCGGCATCCCGTAAGTGTGACGACAGGAAATGATTTCAACAACTGTAAAAGTTTGGTTCTGATAGTTCGTTCTACAATCATAATATTATGCTATCATATTTTTTATGTAATTTGTATACTCGAGTATTCAAATTACATAAAAAAGTTTCTTAAAAAAAAATATGTTTTTCTTCAAATTCTATTGACAAATTCACGTAATAAAGGGAAATTAATCCTTACATATAATATATTACAGGAGTTGTACAGACAGTGAACGGCAGTACAGTTTCTATTGAGAATGTTTCAAAGCATTTTGGTGATTTCCATGCTCTTGATAACATCAATTTTACGATTAAGCAGGGAGAATTCTTTTCCCTCCTTGGACCTTCTGGATGCGGAAAAACAACATTGCTCCGCATAATTGCTGGATTTGAATTCCCTGATGAAGGTGCAGTTCTTTTTGATGATAAGAATATCGTACAGCTTCCGCCTAACAAACGCCAGAGCAATACCGTATTTCAAAACTATGCACTTTTTCCTCACATGACGGTGTACGATAATGTTGCATTTCCATTGAAGCTTAAGAAGATGGATAAAAAGACCATAGATGCAAAGGTTCGTGAGTATCTGCACCTTGTTCAGCTGGATGAGCATATATTTAAAAAGCCAAATCAGCTTTCTGGCGGACAGAGACAGCGTGTTTCTATTGCACGAGCCTTGATTAACGAGCCTAAAGTCCTTCTTCTTGATGAACCTCTTTCTGCATTGGACGCAAAGCTCCGCTCAAGTCTTTTGCTTGACCTTGATGCACTTCATGACAAGATTGGCATTACATTTATCTTTGTTACTCACGACCAGAGCGAAGCTCTTGCTGTAAGCGACAGGATTGCCGTAATGAACAAAGGTCATGTATTGCAGATTGGTACTCCATTTGAAATCTACGAAAGCCCTGCAACACAGTTTGTAGCACAGTTCATTGGTGATACAAACCTTTTTGAAAGCACTGTTGTTGAGTGCGAGCCACACCAGACACCTGGTAAAGACCCAGACTTTATGGTGACATTGAATACACCAGCTCTTGGCATGCAGGCACAGCTTACAGGTGAAACAGCTGCAACTCGTGAAGAAGACAAGAATATTCTTGTTACAGATTACGAGCATACAGATAAGGGACAGAAGATTGCATTTACAATCCGCCCTGAAAAAATCCGCATTACAACGGAAGAACCTAATATTAACGGACGCAAGGACATCAACGTATTCAAAGGAATCGTTGAAGAACCTGTTTATACAGGATTCCAGTCTAAGTTCTATGTACGCCTTGAAAACGGTACTATTGTAAAGGTTTTCAAGCAGCACACCAATTATCTTGATGATGGCCCTGAAATTCAGTGGAAGGACACTGTGTACATTTCATGGTCTGCAGAAGACGGATATATTGTCGAGGACATTAATAAATGAC
>CACXDK010000359.1 GCA_902766345.1 uncultured Spirochaetaceae bacterium
TATATAATCTTTTTCATAAAGCCTTTCGGGTTCTTTTATTACATCAAATGATTTAAACATTTTTATTCTCCCTTTATAATTAATCCCATACCAAGGATCCAGTTAATAAATGCCATCAGACACACACCAGTCCATAGCCCCATAGAAGCAGAACGTACATAATCATAAGAAATAAAGTTTTTAAAAAGAAACAAAACAGGGCAAAACAAAGTGCTTATAATAAAATTGATTACTAACAGAATCTTATTCATTATCCTATTTCCTAAAACAATTCTTTTTGCTTGTCATTAATTTCTGCCTTTTCTTTTTTTTCTCTTGGCTTATATTTTTTATTCAGGTCAAATCCAAGAGCATCAATTTCATTGAATGAAAAATCCTTGCATTTGTTGGGTCTTGAGCACTGTGTTTTAGAAAGGAATTTATCTTTTGCTTCGCAATATACACAGTCCTCATCCTGCCCTATGGCTTCCGTACAATAACGGCAATACTGTATCATTTACTCAACCTCCCTGATATTCTTGGTATAGATTTCCTTAATGTTTGCAAGATGTATTGCATACACAGGCTTGTCTATATGCAGGTCTGTGTCCTTGCCGTCAACAATCTCAATCTTAGTGATATTGGCGGTCATGTATTGGTTCGTGTAGCCGAGGCGGAGTTTACATTTTAACTTAGCATCTTCGCCGCATTTTACGACAGGAAAGCAAAAATCTGCGTAACTGCAAAACTTTCGTCCGAATCTTCTTTCAAATTCAGCTGAAATCTCGGTGTAAAATCTCTTGCTCCAGTACGGCTTCACTTTCCTGTACTCGATTGTTTTCTCACCGCTTTTGATTTTTTCAAACCATTGCTTTTTCAAAGGAAATATAAGCATCAGATACTCCTCCATGTTCCGTTTGTTATTTTCTTATAGTTTTCAAAGCGTCTGCTAAAAACAAACCTGCAGTTATCAAAATATCTGTTGCATATCAGAAAATTGATAAGTATGACTGTTTCATTTTTCCAGTCCTTTAAAGGCTTTTCATCTGTATAAAATGAAGGAATTTTCTTGATGCATCTGAACCTGCCGTTTATGAAATGAAACAGTCCCCAGTCTTCGGGAACTTCATCTTTTTTGATGAAATTTCCGTAACAGACATAGGCATGAAAATCTCCTGCTTTAAGGCGGTCATCCTGCCGGCATTTTTTCTTGAAATCTGCAAGAAAATCAGAACGGCTCATTTTTATCTCAAATACGGTACTTGTACCAGAGCTGTTCCATGTAATGACGTCAGGATTTTCCCTTCTTCCTTTTACTTCGTACAACGCAAAGCTTTTTACAAACTTTTCAGCCGTAAGCCTGCACAGTTCTGAATGGCTCATCATGGCACTACCCTACTATTCTTGCCGTTACGTTTTCAGGCATTTGGCGGCTTAAGTTTATTCCGTCTGCATCAAGGGTTCCTTTGTCAAAGGCATTCCTATTGATGCATACGCCAGTATTTTTTACTTCTATGATTGACATTTCCTTATGAACCCAGTCAGAAATTTCATTTTTCTTAGAAGCCAGTTCTGCAGGATTACGCCAGCTGCATTTCTGTCCAAGTTCGTTCATACGGTCCCACAGACGACTGGCTATTCCAGTCCTGTAAGACTGTCTGTATCTGTATTTTGCGTTTTTCGGGACATTCTGCCGTGCCATTCTGTCAACGGTCTTTACAAGGTATATGTACATTTCCGTTGACATGAAAACATCAAGCTCTTCTCCATAAAAGGCAAATTCTCCTTTGTCGGTACTGCAATGGTACGTTGCATAAAGCTGTTCTACTGCATTTGCAAGCATTGTTTTCCACGGTAAATAACGCTTTGCTCCTTTTACAGTCTTTCTTACATAGCCTTCCAGTTCTGACCTGCTCAGCTCGTACATGCCGATAAGATCGTTTGCCTTTTTCATTGCAAGAGTTGCTTCGTTTTCATTGGGAGACTTTGACAGGGCAAGCAGTTTTCTTACCCTGCACTTGATGTCCTCAATATCGTCCATTCAGTACCTCCATTACTTAATCATCATTTGATGTATCAAGTTCTCCTTCAATATCATCTGCTTAATTTTCAAAGATTTGTGCAATGATAGTATTTTTTTCTATATATGAACCGGGCGTACATAAAAAATAAATTTTACCTGTACAATGTGCTCTTATTTCTAATTCAATGTTTGAAGCTTTCATAAGAACTATTGTATCATACTTTTTAACGCAAGTTCCTTCTTCAACAGTATACTTAACCAGTTCTCCATCAAGAGGTGATAAAACATTCTTATCTAAGTTTGCGGCATGTTTAATAAAATAACGTTTAAGATAAAAACCTATCATGCATAAGATCAAAGTAAAACAACCGATAAATGGCAGTAGAATATCCATTTCATTCATTTATCAACTTCTCCTAAAAAATAAATTAATTTATTTGAACTTTACTTAATCATCATTTGATGTATAAAGTTCTGCTTCAATATCATCTGCAGACATGTCGATTTCAACAGGCAGGTCATTAAGGATGCATTTTAATATCAGACATTCAAACGTATCATAGCTTTTAAGCGTTGAAATTCCTGATGAGCGAATCCTGTAACTGTAGTACTTTTCATCATCGTAATCTACGCTTGCTATTGTAAAGTTTTCAGCAGTGCTGTAACGGACGAATTTTATTTCCCATTTCATTCCGCTGTCAGTTAAAGGTGCGAACTCGAAGGTTTTGTAAGTTATACCGTAAGTTTCTTCTTTGTCAGTTTCATAGACACTATAGGAATATGTCTCTTCATCTTCATAATTTTCTTTCTTGAAAAGGCTGATAATGTCTGACAGTTTAATTGTCTGTTTTGAGACAAGTAAGAGACTGCGGAGTTTTTCCTGTATTTTATCTCCAAGTTCCTTGCCCAGTTCTGCTTCGGTAATATTACGGATTGTAGAAGCAATAAGCTCATTGTAGGAGTTAAGCTTTACGTTTGCTGCAATGTCTCCTATCTGTTTCTTTATTTCACATGTAACTGCATGAGAAAAATCATAGTCAAATGCATTATTAACTGCACTTGTTACTATGGATTCAATCCTTTGCTCGATTGCCTTTTCAATTACGTGATTTTCTTCAAGTTCACGCATCTTCTTCTCTACAATTTCATTTACGTTAAGAATCATATTCTCCTCCTGTCTTTGCTTTTTAAGCAAACTTTGAATAATGAACTGAATGGTTGTAAAGCCATTCAAGCTGTATTTCATTCGCATGAA
>CACXDK010000360.1 GCA_902766345.1 uncultured Spirochaetaceae bacterium
CAAACTTAAGTACGGACACCGTGGTGCAAATCAGCCTGTAAAGTATTTGAATACAGGTCGTGTATACATCTCTAGCCAGAATCATGGATATGCTGTAGAAAATGATACTCTTCCTAAAGGTGCTGTGTTGAGCTTTGTAAATACAAACGATGGTACTTGTGAAGGAATTACATATACAACATTCCCAGCATTCAGCGTACAGTTCCATCCTGAAGCCTGCTCAGGTCCATTGGATACAAGTTTTCTGTTTGATGACTTTGATCGCCTGATTAATAATCATGAGTACTTTAAGAACTTTAAGGCTGAACACGAACGCATAGATTCTATCAGTTATTTTGCAAGTACTATTAAGAACACAAAAGAAAAACTTGGTGCATGATTGTTCATGGGAAGTATCATAACAAAAATAATTCTTGCAGTACTTAAGTTTTTCTCGCGGAAGGAAGGTGAAGCTGAAAATCGTGGGCACGAATATGACAGTGCGGATAATTTTTCCGTTCATGCGCCAAAATGGATTATACCAATCATAGTTATATTCGAATTGTTTTTTGGAGGTTTTGCTGTCTTTTCGTATTTGTGGGATTTAAAAATTGCCATACCATGTTTTATTGTAATCTGCCTTCTGGGGCTTCTTGCTTTTGCTCATGATCAATGTTTTAAAATTTCTATTGATGGTCAGCAGATTACAGTGGCAAGGCTTTTCAAAGGAACAAAATTTTTTCAATGCAGTCAAATAATTTCTGCAAGAAGTGACAATGCAGGAAATGTTTTTGTATTGTTTGAAGCAGAAAAAGTAACCATTGAATTTACAATGGTGAACAAAGACAGGTTCTTAGAGTTTGCACAGAAATGGGCCTGGCATAACATTGATTCTCATGTAAATCAGAAATACAAAATAACTAATGGTAAAGGAAATCTTATCTTTTCCTTTTTATGTTCTGCTCTGTTTGGTGGAATGTTGTGCTATCTCCCATTTGGATTGGAAGAAGAAGATTTGTTTGTAAAAATAGGAGTGCTGATATTTTGTGGCGTGCTTTTCTTAATTTCTATATTTTGGTTCCTAGACAGTACAGGCAGTACCATTTTTGTAGATGAAGAAAAATTATGTTTTTCATATAGAAAAGGCTTTGTTAAAAAATCTGTGGATATGCAGCAGATAGAGTTTCTTAGGACAAAACAGCGTTTTGGAGAATCTTCAGCATTTAATTATATTCTTACTGTAGCTTTGCCTAATGGAAAGGTTGACAAGGTAAAATTTTCTTCGCTTTCTGACAACTCTGACAGATTTGCAAATTTGTTATTAAAGAAGTTTTTAACAGAGGATAGTTAAAGACACTCGGAAAGCATATATTTCAGTTTTACAGCAATAAAAAAGCCCTTGAACTTTAGTGTTCAAGGGCTTTTTGTATGTTTGAAACAAGATAATTATTTATTAGCCGTTATTTCTTTGCAGATTTTGCTATTTCAGAGATTGCAGAAACTACGCCTGCAAGGTTCTGGAAATCTGCTGGAACAATAATCTTTGTTGCCTGACCGTCAGCGGCCTTTTCCATTGTCTCAAGACTGCGCAGTTTAATGACGGCTTCGTCAATACCAGCTTCCTTAATCATCTTAAGACCGTCTGCTGTAGCCTGCTGTACTTCGCGGATTGCCTGAGCTTCACCTTCGGCACGGCGTACTGCGGCTTCTTTCTGTGCTTCGGCTCGCAAAATTGTAGACTGCTTTTCTGCTTCTGCTTCAAGAATTGCAGACTGCTTTTTTCCTTCTGCAACAAGAATTTCTGACTGCTTCTGACCTTCTGCAATCAAAATCTTTTCGCGGCGTTCACGTTCTGCACGCATCTGCTTTTCCATAGCTTCACGAATAGCTTCTGGAGGCATGATGTTCTTAACTTCAACACGGTTTACCTTGATTCCCCACGGATCTGTTGCTTCGTCAAGAATTGTACGCATTTTTGAGTTTATTACATCACGGCTTGTAAGCGTTGCATCAAGTTCCAGTTCACCAATGATGTTACGCAATGTTGTTGCACTAAGATTTTCAATGGCAGTCATTGGATTTTCAACGCCATAAGTGTACAGCTTTGGATCTGTAATCTGCATGTAGACAACTGTATCAATTTTCATTGTTACGTTATCTTTTGTAATTACTGGCTGTGGTGGAAAGTCCAGAACTTTTTCCTTGAGGGAAACTTTGTTGGCCACTTTATCAAGGAATGGCAGTTTTACGTGAATGCCTGTCTGCCATGTTGCTATGTAAGCGCCAAGCCGCTCGATTATAAAGGCATTTGACTGCGGAACGATCCTGATGTTCTTGATGATCAGAATCATAATAAGCAGGATTAGTACTGCCAGAAGGTAAGTTGGTGCCATTTACTTTTTTTCTCCTTAAATTTTGTGCTATTTTGTGTGACTAGCGACGCAAGCAGAGAACTCCTCTGCACTTGCGGAACAGCCTTTTGAACTTAAAAACGCATCAAGAGTGCCTGCGTCTGTTGCAGCTTCTAATTCCTGCTGCAATTCTGCACTTCCCATAACCTGCGAATATAATTCTTCTGCTGTCATAATGACCTCCTTAAGACTAATGTGTTTCCTTTTATTGCTGTTATTGTACATTTCGTGCCAGACTCAATTGCCTGTCCGTCTTCTGATTCTGCATTCCAGACAATGCCGTTTATTTTGGCACTGCCTTTTTTCAGTTCAGTTACGGCATCCTGTACTAAAACAGAAGCCCCTATTAGGCTATCGGCGTTTGCGGCTAGACGTTTTATGTTTAATTTTTTTAATGCCAGAGGACGTGTAAAAATGAGGAGTACACAGGAAATGAGTGCAAACAGCACTATTTGTACTGGTAATGGAATATGCAGGAATGACAGGAATACCATGACAAATGCACCTGCCGCAAACCATATAGTGGTCAGGGCAAGCGTAAATGACTCGATTACTGCCAGTATAATTAGAAGAAACAGCCATATCCATGGCATATTATTCAATATCAAAAAAATAAAGTCTGATTCCAGCATATAAGATAAGTATAACTGGGTTTATATAATTCGTCTATATGAAAATATGCCTATGGTCTGGCTTTTATGGCAAATCTCTATTCAAATCGCCTGTCTTCTATGCGTTTTGTCTTTTTTTCGCTACGCGGAAGCTCTCCTTCACCGACAATCTTTACTTCTGGAGTCATGTTGTACTTCTGCTTGAACGTGTATGCCACGGCAAGTGCTGCTTCCGTGCGGTCTGTACCGCCTTCTACTTCAACAAACAGAGTCATCTTGTCCCTTCCGTCAGTATGTTCTATGACTGCACGGTATTCGCTGGATGTTCCAGGTACGGCTTTTATTACGTCTTCAATGGTGCTTGGGAATATGATGTTGCCCTTTACTTTTACCATGTCGTCACTGCGGCCAAGAATCTGTGTGATGCGCGGATAGTTATAGCCCTTACTTGTGCCTGGTACGAATGCTGCAAGGTCATGCGTGCGGAATCGGAATAGTGGGGCACCTTCTTTTACAAGAGTTGTAAGCGTTATTTCGCCTATTTCTCCTTCTGGTACTGGCTTGCCTGTAACTGGGTCAAGAATTTCAATGTAAACATAATCGTCAAATATATTTATTGCATCTTCACCCATGCAGTTGATTCCTATTCCAGGTCCGTAACATTCCGTAAGTCCATAGATGTCGTACAGCTCAATGCCCAAAATGCCCTGAATGCGGTTACGCATCTTTTCTCCCCAGCGTTCTGAACCGATTATTCCCTTTTTTAGGAAAATTCTATCTTTAATGCCACGCTTTTCAATTTCTTCTGCAAGAAGCAAGGCATACGATGATGTTGCACACAGGACTGTGGACTTTAAGTCCTGCATCATCTGAAGCTGTTTTTCTGTATTGCCAGGACCAAGAGGAACAGCCATTGCTCCAAGTCTTTCGCAGCCTGCCTGAAATCCAATTCCTGCTGTCCATAGTCCATAACCTGGAGTAATGTGAATCCTGTCTTTTTTTGTAATGCCTGCAAGCTCATAGCAACGAGCAAACATTATGGCCCAGTCTTCAACATCTTTTTTTGTGTAAGGAATGACTACAGGAGCTCCTGTTGTTCCCGATGAAGAATGGATTCTTACAATTTCTTCTTCTGGTACAGTTGCAAGTCCCAAAGGGTATGCATCGCGCAATTCCTGCTTTGTTACAAACGGAACAAGATTTTCAAAGTCTTCCTGAGTCTTTATGTCTTCTGGATTTATTTTCTTGAATCTTTCAGTATAGAAAGGATTTCCAAAATCCTTAACTCTTTTTATTTGTGCCCGTATCTGTTCCAGTTGCTTATCTGTAAGTTTCATGGCTTTTTTTCTCCTGCCGCTCTCTAATTTTTTGTTACTGTAAATCGTAATTTGTAATTTTGCTTCTGTCAAGAGAAATAAATAGAACCCTTGATTTATTCCCAGC
>CACXDK010000361.1 GCA_902766345.1 uncultured Spirochaetaceae bacterium
AGTGGCCGTAATCATTAAATCCAGTGGCCATAATCATTAAATCCAGTGGCCATAATCATTAAATCCAGTGGCCATAATCATTAAATCCAGTGGGCGTAAAAATAAACCTGCAAAGTACTTTTGTACTAGTATTTTTATCTCTTTCGTAATCAGAAAACTGATTTATAATTTATGCATGATAAGTAAGGGCATAATATAACCAAATGCCCATTACAGGAGGATATATATGAAAAAATTTTCACGTTTTGCACTTACAGCACTTCTTGCTGCAGGACTTACAGCAAGCTTTATGAGCTGTGGCAAAAAAGAACCAGCTGCTGCTAAAGGAGCAGATCCAAACGCTCCACAAAAACTTACCGTATGGTGTTGGGATCCTTCATTCAATATTTATGCAATGAAAGAAGCCGCAAAAATCTACAATAGAGAAAAGCCAAATGTAACTATTGACATTGTAGAAACACCTTGGGAAGATCTCCAGCAAAAGCTCATCACATCACTTTCTTCAAATGATACTTCTTCACTTCCAGACATCATTCTTTGCCAGGACAATGCAATCCTTAAGAATGTAACAAGCTATCCAAATGCATTCCTTCCTTTGGATGGAAAAGTAGATCTTTCTCAGTTTGCACAGTTCAAAGTTGCTTTCGGTAATGTAAACGGAAAGAAATACTCAGTTCCATTTGATAACGGTGTTACAGCAACCTTCCTTCGCCGTGACATTATTGAACAGGCTGGTCTTAAAGTTGAAGATTTCAACAACATTTCATGGGAACGCCTCCACGAACTTGGAAAGATTGTAAAAGCAAAGACTGGTAAGTACATGATTTCTTATGTAGGTAACGACCCAGACTGTGTAATGATTATGCTCCAGAGTGCAGGAACTTGGTTCTTCGATGAAAACGGAAAGGCAAACATCGCAAACAACGCAGCTTTGAAAGAAGGTCTTAAAGTATTTGCAGACATGGTAAAAGATGAAACATGTCTTAACGTACCAGACTGGAATGCATTCGTTGCATCTGTAAATAATGGACAGGTTGCAGCTGCTATTGACGGATGTTGGATGACAGGTATTATCATGGCTCAGACTGACCAGTTTGGAAAATGGGCAGTTGTAAACACTCCAAAACTTGAAACAGTTTCAGGTGCTGCAAACCATTCAAGTCAGGGTGGTTCTTCATGGATGATTATGTCAAGCTCAAAGAACCCAGACCTCGCTGCAGACTTCCTCAACAAGACTTTTGCAGGAAGCAAAGAACTTTATGAAACAATCCTTCCATCTTCAGGTGCTGTTGCAACATGGCTTCCTGCAGCTGATTCTTCTGCATACGATCAGGGTAACGACTTCTTCGGTGGACAGAAGATTTTCAAGGACTTTGTTGAATATTCTGGAAACATTCCACGTGTAAAGTATGGTATCTTCAACTACGAAGCACGTGCAGAAGTAGGTGTTGCTGTAGCAAGCATTCTCCAGGGTTCAAGCGTAGAAGACGCTCTTAAATCAGCTCAGAAGAACGTTGAGTTCATCATGGGTGAGTAAGGCAATAAGAAATAATTAAAATAAAGGCAGGCTTCCATTAAAAAAATGAGAAACCTGCCTTTTTCTGAGGACGGACACATGGCAAAAAAACTATCGCTAGAAAAAAAATACGGTCGTGCCGGCTGGTTATTTGTAATGCCTGCTGCCATACTGATTTTTGTACTTAATTTTTTCCCGATGATAAGGGCATTCTTCCTTTCACTTCAATCAGGACTTGCAACAAATCTGCATTTCAGCGGTCTAAGGAATTACATAAGACTTTTCCAGGACGAACGCTTTCTTTACTCCGTCCGTAATGTATTTATTTACTTAATTTTTCAAGTTCCTATAATGCTTTTTCTAGCATTGGTTCTTGCAAGCATTCTAAATGATACCAGGCTTAAATTCAGGGGAATATTCCGTACAATCGTATTCCTTCCTTGTGCTACAGCTCTTGTATCATCAGCTTTAATTTTCAAGTCCATCTTTGGAATGGATGGAATAATTAATCACTGGTGTCTGGAATTTGGAATTCTTTCTACTCCAAAGAACTTCCTTACAGATCCATTGTGGGCAAAAATAATCATAATTCTTTGTATTACATGGCGTTGGACAGGTTATAATACAGTATTCTTCCTTGCTGGTCTGCAGAATATAGACCACAGCATTTATGAAGCTGCAAAGATTGATGGAGCTTCTACAATGCAGCAGTTCTTTAAGCTTACACTTCCTCTGCTCCGCCCTGTCATTCTGCTTACATCAATTATGTCAATCAACGGTACACTCCAGCTTTTTGATGAAGTCAGAAACTTGACTGGAGGAGGACCAGGAAACGAGACAATAACAATTTCTCAGTATATATACAACCTTTCTTTCTTAAACAATCCTCAGTTCGGTTATGCAGCTGCAATATCATATACAATCCTTATTATGGTTGCAGTACTGTCATTCATCCAGCTTAAGATAGGAGATAAAAATGACTAGTAAACATGAAGAAAATCTAAACAGGACAACATTAAACAGATGTCCTATTTATGAATATATATTTATTATTACAGTCTGTGTTTTTTCAATTTTTCCATTTTACTTCATGATTGTTTCTGCAACAAATAAAAGTACAGACGTAATTGCAGGTAAAATGACTATAGGTTTTTATCTGATTGAAAACATAAAAAACATGATTCATACTGTAGCTATAGGTAGAGGTCTATGGAATTCTCTTCGTACTACAGCAATTCAGACGGTACTCAGTATTTTTGTATGTTCTCTTGCAGGATATGGTTTCCAAGTTTATAGAGACAAACATAAGGATCTTCTCATGAGCATTTTGCTTTTGTCAATGATGATTCCTTTTGCTTCAATCATGGTTCCTTTATTCAAGATGTTCAGTTCTGCACACTTGCTCAACACAACTTTGGGATTTGTACTGCCATCTATTTCAACAGCATTCCTGATTTTCTTTTTCAGACAGAATTCTCAATCATTTCCTGTTGAAACAATTCAGGCTGCCCGTGTAGACGGTCTGAATGAATTCCAGATTTATCTGCAAGTTTACCTGCCTATTATGGCACCAACCTTTGCAGCAGCAGCAATTGTTACATTCATGAATGGTTGGAATAATTACATGTGGCCTTTGATTGTAATGCAGTCTCAGAAAATGAGAACCATGCCTCTTGTTGTAACAGGACTTACAGCAGGATATGTTACAGACTACGGTCTTCTTATGCTCTGCGTATCAATCATGACACTTCCTACTGTTATTCTATTCTTTACACAGCAGAAACGCTTTGTTGAAGGAATTACAGGTTCTGTAAAATAAACAGAAATCCTCCTCGTTGGCTGTACTGTCAAACCTCCGATGCGACAGTACAGCCTTTTTTTTTTAATGAATCTTATTAGCCAACTGAATTATCTCAAAGCGGTCTTTTACTTCCAATTTTGAATATATTGTACTAACACGATTTCTAACAGTTTGAGGAGAAATTCCCAACTCCTCCGAAATCTGCTGATTATCTTTTCCTGTTGCAAGAAGAGCAAAAATCTCGCGTTCTCTTTCTGTTAAAGTATCAAACCATGGAAAAGTATCGTCCATTTCTTTACCAGAAGAATCAGGCTTTTTTTCTACATAAGTACTTTGAATTAAGTTTTTAGCAATACTTGGAGAAATCTGTATCATGCCAGAATTAAGAGCACGAATAGAAACTATGAGTTCTGTAGGTGAAATATCTTTTAAGAGATATCCTGAAGCTCCATTAATAAGAGCAGAACGAACAGACTCATCTTCATCATAGGTAGAAAGCATAATTATCTTTACAGAAGGATGTTTTGCTTTTATCTTAGCAACGGCTTCTACCCCATCCATTACAGGCATGTGTACATCCATAAGAATAATATCAGGCTCTTTATTGTCCACAAAATCACAAGCTTCCTTGCCATTTGAACATATACCGATGATATCTACTTCTTCTGCATAATTTGTAAGATATATTTTCAGGCTTTCTGCAAACATTCGCTGGTCATCAACCAGCAGAAGATTCATTTTTTTCATGTTCCTCCATAAGAATTTGAACCAATGGTATTTTTATGTCCAGCTGAAATCCGCCTTCTGCACTTATTCCAGCTTCAAGTATTCCGCCAACAGGTTTTAGGCGCTCTTCCATTCCAGCAAAACCAATTCCTTTTACAATTTGCTTTGATCCAATTCCATTATCTTTTACGGTCATATACAGAAAATCACCTTCATCACGGAAATATACACAAACCAAAGAGGCATGACCGTGTTTAACGGAATTAGTCAAACCTTCCTGCATTACCCTTATTAAAATTTTATTTATTGACCTTCCGTAATCGCTTTTTATGTTTCCCCTATCCAATATAACTTCTATACCTGTTACTTTCTGAAAAATATTCTTTATTTGATACAAAGAATCAAGATTATTATCCATAGGATTTTGAATATCCCTTATGGCACGTAAAGTTTGACGGGTTTCCTGCAAACCTTGACTGGCAAGACTTCTTACACTTTCAAAAATTTCTATAGTACGACTCCAGTCTACAGGCGGACTACTCATACAGGCCTGCATCAAACTGATTAAATTAACAAAAACATAACCACAGCTATCGTGCATATCACGGGTAATCCTAAGACGCTCTTCTTCTGCAGCTTTTTTTCCCTTGTTTTTTGCATAGTCTTGAAGTTCTTGATTTATTAAAGTCATTTGAGACATTACCATATTAAGATGGGCTTTGGTAGACTCACTTTCCTGCCACTTGTAAATTATTATTCTGTACATACAAAAAAAAGCAGAAGTAATGACAAGTACAGTTATAATCATAAAAAATTCGTATCCGCTTGCAATGGCTGGCTCACGGGCCATATCAACAATGCCCATTATTGCAGGCTGAAATTGCATGAAAATAAAAGAGGTTACGCCAGCGATTAGAGTTGGAACTGAATATTTAAGTTTTAATTTGGCACTAACAGTTATTATCCAGGCAATAAAAATATATATTTTTATTGAAAAAAGTTCGTTGACTGTATACAGGCATAAATCAGCAGAAACTATAGTAACAAGAATAGAAAGTACAACATAACGCCTGCGCCCATTAAACAGAAGGACAAACAGAAATACAATAAACAGAATAAAGAATACGTAAAAGTCTACAAGAAATATTTTACGGTTAAATACAAAATGTCCATCTATAGCAGAGATGGATTCATTTGCATTTAAGACATAATTTATCTGAAAACCGACAAAAGCAGTAATGAGAAGAATTATGTCTAATGCAAATATGACTCCCGTGCAGAATATCTGCGGTAACGAATGTTTTTGTAACATGTATCTTCATTATACCACAGAAATCAGTTTATCAGTTACTCTTTTTTTGAAAGTGGCTAAAGGTCATGCCAAAGCTTGCACGGCCTTGTGTAACAGAACGAAGGTTTGTTGAAAAACCAAACATTTTTGCCATAGGAGCCTGAGCATGAACAATGTTGCCACCCATTTTTTCTTCCATGCTGTTTATAAGTCCGCCACGCTGAGTAATCTGACTCATTGCATCACCAACAAATTCTGCAGGACTTTCAATATCAACAGCCATAACAGGTTCAAGCATTTCTGGAGATGCTAGGTTACAAACCTTGTCAAAAGCTTCTGCAGCAGCTGCCTCAAATGCAAACGGCGTAGCAGTCAGTTCATCATACTCAATTGCAGTAACTGTAATTGCTGTATCTGTACAAGGATAACCTAACTTAATTCCAGAAGAGAAGCTGTTTGTAATGCTCTGTTTAATTGCATCATAAATTTCTTCAGGAATTGTATTATCCCTGACGTTGCAGGTATATCTGTTGCCACTGCCAGTTTCAAGAGGCTCAGCATGCAGTGTAAGACCTGCTGCATTTTCCTTACCAGCAATAACACGACTATATTTTTCAACATAATCAGCACTAGCAGTAACAGCTTCACGATATGTAACCTGTGGAGCACCTACCCTACACTGAACTTTAAAGTCATCTCTAATACGGGTAACAAGAACATCAAGATGGAGTTCTCCCATTCCACTAATTACAAGCTGACCAGTTTCTTCATCATCACGATGTGTAAATGTAGGATCTTCACGGCTCAAAATGTCAAGAGTATCAATAAGTTTCTGACGATCACTCATTGTTTCAGGTTCAATTGCAATGGAAATAACAGGTTCTGGGAATTTTACACTCTCAAGAAGAATTGGCATTCCTTCACTTCCAAGAGAATCACCTGTCTGAGCAAGCTTTAACCCGACAAACACAGCTATGTCACCAGCACTTACGCTGTCTATCTGATCCATGTGATTTGCATTTACACGAAGAATGCGGTTAACACGTTCTCTCTTTTTCTTAGATACGTTATATATCTGTGTTCCAGTAGAAATCTTGCCTGCATACATGCGTACAAAACACAAAATTCCTGCATTCTGGTCATACTGAATCTTAAATACCAAACCTACAGGAATTTTTGCATTAGGATCACACTTTACTGGGATTTCTTCTGTTTCATCATGTTTTTTTACATGCAAACCTTCTGCAGGAGGAATTTCATCTGGAGCAGGAAGATAGCTTATAATTGCATCCATCAAAGGCTGAATTCCCTGATTATGACGACTAGAACCGCAGAAGAAAGGAACGAGAGTGCGCGAAATCGTTGCCTTACGAATTGCAGATATCAGCTGTTCTTTTGTTATATCTTTTCCTTCCAGATACAATTCTCCAAGTTCATCATCATTGGATGCAACTGTATCAATTAATTTTTCATGCCATTCATCAGCAAGAGCTTTATATTCATCACTGATTTCTGAAACAGTAAACTTTTCACCTTCAGATTCAGCATCCCAGTGAATTTCCTTCATATTGATAAGATCAATTACACCGTCAAAGTCAGAGCCTGCACCACATGGAATTTCAAGAGCTACAGTTTCACAGCCAAACTTTGCATGAACATCATTAATTGCACCGAAAAAGTCTGCTCCAATACGATCCATCTTGTTTACAAAACAAATACGAGGAACGTTAAACTTATCAGCCTGCTTCCAAACAGTTTCAGTCTGAGGCTGAACCCAGCCTACTGCACAAATTACGGCAATTGCACCATCCAGAACACGCAAAGAACGCTCTACTTCTGCAGTAAAGTCTACATGTCCCGGAGTATCAATAATATTTATCTGATAGCCTTTCCATTCTGTTGTTATAGCAGCAGAAGCAATAGTTATGCCACGTTCCTGTTCCTGCTGCATAAAATCCATTGTTGCAGCACCGTCATCAATTTCACCTATCTTGTGTATCTTACCTGAATAAAAAAGGATACGTTCTGTTGTAGTTGTCTTTCCTGCATCAATGTGAGCCATGATGCCTATATTGCGCATTTTCTCTAACATGATGAAACATTATATAGAAAAAAAACATGTACAACAAGATATCAAAAGAAATCAACAAAGAATATTATCGATTTCTTCAAGTTCTGCTTTTGTAAACTGTAAATTCTGCAGGAATTTTACACCATCAATAATCTGTTCAGGACGACTGGCACCAATTAACACACTTGTTACTTTGTCTTCACGTAAATTCCATGCAAGAGCCATTTCTGCAAGAGTCTGACCTCTTTCCATAGCAATTGCATTGAGTTTACGAACCTTTTCAAGAACAGGTTCTGTAATTGAATCTTCATGCAGAAAATGATTACGTTTAGCGCGGCTATCTTCAGGAATACCGTTCAAATATCTATCAGTTAAAAGTCCTTGAGCCAAAGGAGAAAAAACAATCATTCCAGCACCAAGTTCCTTCATTGTTTCCGTCAGTCCATCTTTCTCAATCCAACGATCAAACATGTTATAGCGAACTTGATTTATAAGCAGAGGAGTATGATTTTCTTTTAGAATTTTGGCAGCTTTCCTAGCCTGTTCTGAATTATAATTTGAAATGCCAACATAAAGAGCTTTTCCAGAACGAACAATATCGCTAAGAGCTTCCATAGTTTCTTCAAGCGGAGTTTCTGGATCTGGTCTATGATGATAAAAAATATCAACATAATCCAACCCCATACGCTTAAGACTTTGATCAAGACTTGCCATTAGATACTTTCTTGAACCGAAATTTCCATAAGGTCCAGGCCACATATCATAGCCAGCCTTTGTTGATATAATCATTTCATCACGATAAGAGCTCATTTCTTCATGAAGAATGCGTCCAAAATTACTTTCTGCACTACCAGGAACCGGTCCATAATTATTTGCAAGATCAAAATGGGTAATTCCAGAATCAAAAGCTGTATAAAGCATCTGTTTCATGTTTTCATATCTGTCTACAGAACCAAAATTATGCCATAGCCCTAGACTTATTCTAGGCAACAAAACCCCGCTCCTGCCACAACGTAAATATTTCATTTTGTCATAACGATTTTCATTTGCTTTATACATAGACACTCCTTTAATATGCTATGGATTTATCATAGCACTAAAAAACACATATATGTCAATAAGAAGTCTTTCTTTCTTTTAATGAAGCTTCACATTTAACAAAAAATTATTTTCTTGAAATATACAAAAAATGACTTATAATAAAAGGAGTATGAAGAAAATAATATTAACATTTCCAGATAATTCCACTTTGGAAGCAGAAAACGAAGTTACTCCAATTACACTGATGAACAGATTCGACAGTAAGGGACATAAAATTCTTGCTGTCAAAGTAAATAACGAAATCAGTTCTCTTTACAGTTCTGTCAATATTTCCGCATACATAGAGCCTATCTATGACAATACTGTTGAAGGATCTGAAATTTACAGACGCTCACTCTGTTTCGTTCTTGCAACAGCTGCTCATCATCTTTTTCCTGGAGCAAGACTTCTTGTTGGTCATAGTCTTGGTTACGGCTATTATTACACAATAGAAAATGGTAAGCCCATTACTCAAGAAGATCTAGATGCACTGAAAAAAGAAATGAACCGACTGATTTCTGAAGACAGCACAATTTCAGCCGATTTCATTTCATATCAGGATGCATGTACACTCTTTGAAAAGCTTGGACTTATTGAAACAAGAAAACAGCTAAACTATCGCTGTCCAGCACGAATAAGAGTAAACCAGCTGGAAGATTTTTCAGATTTGTACTTTGCACCTCTTGTATGCAATACTGGAGTACTTGATGTATTTGATCTTGTACTATACAAGGAAGGCTTCCTATTGCGCTTCCCTACTCATTCAAATCCAAACGTACTTACAGAGTTCAAAGATCAGCCTAAACTTTTTGAAATCTATAACAAGTACAAAAAATGGGGAAAACGTCTGAATGTAACATCAGCAGCTTCTTTGAATGAACTTATTCATGACCGAAAGGTTAATGATTTCATTAACATTACTGAAACTTTGCAGACAAAGTGCATTTCTGACATTGCAGATCAGATTCAGGAAAGAAGTACTGTTAAGGTTGTACTGATTGCAGGTCCGTCTTCTTCTGGAAAAACTACTACTAGTAAAAAACTTGCATTGCAGTTACAGGCTTTAGGCTACAAGCCAAAGGTTATTGGTCTTGACAACTACTATGTCAGCCGTGACAGGACTCCACGTGATGAAAACGGGAACTATGACTATGAGTGTCTTGAAGCACTTGACGTAGAACTTCTGAACCAGAACCTTGTAGATTTATTCGCAGGAAAAGCCATAAAAGTACCGTCTTATGACTTCCATAAAGGATTGAGCTATTTCAAAGGCGACGAGATGATTCTCGAACCTAATGACATTTTGGTTATGGAAGGAATTCATGGTTTGAATGACAAACTTACGCCACTTGTACCTGCAGATAAAAAATTCAAGATTTATCTTTCAGCACTTACACAACTTAATCTTGATGACCACAACAGAATTCCTACAAGCGATAACCGTCTTATCCGCAGAATTGTACGCGATGCTCAGTTCCGAGGAAAGAGTGCGGCAGATACAATTGCTATGTGGGAAAATGTTCAGAAAGGAGAAAGACTTCACATCTTCCCATTCCAGAATAATGCGGATGCTATGTTGAATACAGCTCTTGATTATGAAATTCCAGTTTTGAAGGTATATGCAGATCCACTTCTGCGCTGTGTTACTCCATTACAGAAAGAATACAGTGAGGCTAGTCACCTTTTGCAGTTCTTGAGTAATTTCTCTACAATTCCTGCAACTTCTGTTCCAACACAGTCAATTATACGAGAATTTATTGGAGGTTCAGCTTTCCACTACTAAAAAATTAAACTGATGATGTTCTGTTATTGTATTTTGCAGTAACAACATCATCAGTTACAAGTTCTTCTGCCTTAAGGCACTCAGCTTTCCAATTTTTAAATTTTGCGTCTTTTAAGTGTTCCAGGACTTTTTCTTTTTGCATTGCTTTTCGGACAATATCTTTATGTTTTTCAGCTTCAATCTGTAAAGCAGCTATATTCTGAAGACATAAATCTTTTTTCTGCTCAAGAAAAACCATATAATTATGACCTTGACCGAAAAAAGAAATATCTTGTGAAGAATCCATTTCTTTCTGTGCTAAAAATTTTTGTTCTGCAATCGTTTTCAGCTGATTCTGAAAGTGAGCAATCTGAGCATTTACCTTTCCAAGTTCCATCTCTGCCTGTTTTAATTCAAATTCACGCAGATCAAGAATCTTTTGCAATGAATAATGAAACTTTTTCATGCTGTAATTGAAGGGCTTTCCTGATACTCCTCTTCTGGTATTTCTATGCCACTCAAATCAGAAAGTTTTTGCAATGTATCTTCAATGGTGCAATGATCTTTTTCTTCCTGACACAAAAATTCTTCTATTGCAGGATGTTTATCTATAGCTTCGTCAATTTCTGGAGAATTACCTTTCTGATATACACCAGCAAGAATCATTTCTTCCTGACTTGCATAGTCTGCCATCCATCTTTTTACACGCTGCACAGCCTTTAATGTAACAGGACCTGTAACACGTTTGTGCAGACGGCTAATACTAGAAAGTACATCTATTGCAGGATAATGCTGTTTCTGGGCAAGAGAACGACGAAGTACGATATGACCGTCAAGAGTACCTCTTACTTTATCAGCAATAGGTTCATCCATGTCGTCACCATCAACGAGAACTGTATAGAATGCAGTAATGCTTCCCTTTGAATTTGTTCCTGTTCGCTCCAAAAGTTTAGGCAACATATCAAATACGCTAGGAGGATATCCACGCTGAGCAGGAGGTTCTCCAGTTGCAAGACCTATTTCACGTTGAGCATGGGCAAAACGAGTAACACTGTCAATCATAAGCATGACATCTTTACCCTGATCTCTGAAATATTCTGCAATGGCCGTTGTAACATAAGCAGCCCTAAGACGTGCAATTGAAGGCTGATCACTAGTAGAAACAACAAGAACGGAACGCTTTAAGCCTTCCTCACCTAAGTCACGGTTAATAAAATCTTTTACTTCACGTCCACGCTCGCCAACAAGCCCAATAACGTTAACATCTGCATTGGTATTACGGGCAATCATACCCATGAGAGTACTCTTACCTACTCCACTACCTGCAAAAATGCCAATTCGCTGACCTTTACCTACAGCAAGAAGAGAATCTATAGCACGAACGCCAGTAACAATGCGCTTGTTTACTGGCTTTCTTTCCATAGGATTAGGAGGACTTGCTATTGCTGGATAATAATCAAAGGCATCAACATCGCCTTTTTCATCATAAGGTTTTCCTGTAGCATCGATTACACGCCCCAAAAGACCCGAACCTACAGGAACTTCAAGTACATGCCCGCTAGCAATAACCTCATTGCCAACTTCAATGCCTTTTGTATCACCGAATGCCATTAGACGCACTGTAGTATCTTCAAGACCAACAACTTCAGCAAGAAGAGTTGTTCTTGAACTTGGAATTTCAATCTTACAGATTTCTCCCATAACACTGCGAGGACCTTTGCTTTCAATCATAAGCCCCTTTACAGCTGTTATTACACCTCTGTATTTTATCGTTTCCGTGCGGTTTACAGTTTTTATATACTTGTCAAAAAAAGAGAGAGAGTCCACCATATCAGTTATCAGGGTTCTTTACGTCCGACTTATTAACAGTCTTAATAGGAGACACTTCAAGAATCTTTGTCTCAAGTTCTGAAAGCTGGCTTGCAATGCGTGCATCAACAGCACCGAAGTCTGTTTCGACAATACATCCACCCTTTTCTACAGAACTGTCTTCAACAATAGATATATTCTTAATATTCTCAACTTCTCTAATAAAGTCCTGAACATGTTCAGTAGTCAGCTTAATGTCAGAAAGATTTACACGAAGTGTAACATCACCGCGTCCCTTAACTTTTTTCAAAGCTTGTACGACATTTGCCATGATGACACTTTTCTGATTATCGCTCATAATCTTGACAACCTTACGTGTCATAAGAATTACAAGGTCTACAATCTGCTGCTCTGTATTATCAAGAATTTCCTGACGCTTATCCTGTACAGAATCAATAATCTTATGCATGCGCTCAACAAGGCGTTCTACTTCATTTTTTCCGTTGGTAAAACCTTCTTCACGTCCCTGCTTAAGACCTTCTGATTCCGCTTTAGAAATAATTTCCTGTTCCTGTGCTCTAGCCTCTGCTATTATTTTCTCAGCCTGCTTTTTAGCATCCTCAATAATAGAAGTAGCCTCTTCTTTTGCACCATTTTTTATGACAGAAGCTTCATCACTCTGATGCTTAATTTCTTCAAACGCTGTATCCTGAGCTTTCTGAATAATCTGGGCAGCTTCATTATTTGCATTTGCAATAAGTTCAGCTTTTTCAGCTTCCCATTTTACTTTGAATTCCTCAGCTTCGCGCTTAAGGTCATCCACAGTTGGTCCAGTATATTCAGGTTCTTTTTCTTCTGGTTCTTCAACTACAGTGGAAAACGGACGAGGAAGAGTAAACATCATTTCCCCATCAATCTTATTTATTTGATTAGATCTGAATACGGTCTGGGCCATACTTTAACTCCTATTCTACAAGTTCATCATCACCAGAACGGGCAATAACAATTTCACCACTGTCTTCAAGACGTCTGATTACTGAAACAATCTTCTGCTGGGCTTCCTCAACATCTTTCAGACGTACAGGACCCATGAATTCCATATCTTCCTTAAGCATACTTGCTGCACGTTTAGACATGTTGCGGAAAATCTTATCCTGAACTTCCGTATCAACAGCTTTAAGAGCCTTTGCAAGTTCCTGCTGGTCAACTTCACGAAGAACTTTCTGAATAGCACGGTCATCAAGCATAACAATATCTTCGAATACGAACATTCTCTTCTTGATTTCTTCTGCCAATTCAGGATCATCTTCTTCAAGAGTTTCAATAATTGCCTTTTCAGAAGAACGGTCAACAAGGTTAAGGATTTCAACGATTGCATCAACACCACCAGCAGCAGTGTAGTCTTCGCTGGACAGAGTTGACAGTTTCTTTTCAAGAACACGCTCAACTTCACGCAAAACATCAGGAGATGTACGGTCCATTGTTGCAAGACGTTTTGAAACTTCCGGCTGAATATCTTCTGGAAGATTTTGAAGAATTGTAGCTGCTTTTGCAGGTTCCAGATATGCCAAAATAAGGGCAATAGTCTGTGGATATTCCTGCTGAACAAAGTTTAACAAGTGAGCAGGGTCAGTTCTTCTAATAAAGTCAAACGGACGAACCTGAAGACTACTTGTAAGTCTGTTGATAATATCAATAGCCTTCTGGCTTCCAAGAGATTTTTCAAGAAGTTCACGAGCATAGTCAATACCACCAGTAGTGATAAAGTTCTGAGCCTTCATCAATTCCTGGAATTCTTCAAGAACCTGATCCTTGAAATCTGCATCAATTGTATCAAGACGAGCTATTTCAAATGTCAATGTTTCAACTTCATCTTCACGAAGATGCTTCATGACTTCAGAAGAAACTTCACTTCCCAAAGAGACTAAGAAAATAGCTGCTTTCTGACGGCCAGTAAGGCTTTTATAATCCTTTAAGCCGCCTTTTTTCTTTCCGCTATTACCACCGCCAGCCTGTTTAATTGGCTGTTTGATGTGGCTTTCTGCTGCATCAGCCATATATTAAGCCTCCTCTCTAAGCCAAGTTCTAATAAGCATAGCAACGTCTTCAGGATGCTCTTTTGCAAGAGCAATAGCGTTTTCTGCAAGCTCCTGGCGCTTTCTTTCTTCTACAGTCATAGAAACTTCCATGCCCTCGTTCTTTGCATCCCAAAGAGCACGTTCGCGCTCTTCCTGCTGTCTGCGGAGGAGCTCTTCTTCACGAAGACGTCTACGTCTTTCAATCTCACGGCTGATAATACGGAATACAATGAATGTAACAAGAACAACTGCAATGCCAAGTAAAATGAAGAAGAACATTTTCTTAGTCTGCTGAGACTTTATGAATGCTTCATCTTCTTTACGGAACTGTTCAGTACGATCAATCTGCAAGCTTGTAACTTCTACAATATCTCCACGCTGTTTATCATAACCAATAGCACCTTGAACAAGTCTTACAACCTGTTTCAAATCTTCTTCAGGCACTGGAATATATTCACGTTCATATCCACCGCTTGAACTCAGTCGAACATTACCTTTTTCATCATACAAAGGATATTTCCAAGTACCATCAATGTTAACAGATACAGACATACTGTCTATTGAAGGACTTTCATCTTCGGTTGTATTCTTTTTATTAAGAGCATAATTCTTTTTTGCTCCGTCTTCGGTAGATTTACCGATCATATTTGACATATCTGAATATACAGGAGGATTCTGCCCGTCTACACCAGCAGGACCTTCAGGATTGTATTGAGTTCCTGTATAAGATTTATTTACAGTTTCTTCTGAAATTACAAGACTATGAACAACTTCACTATCATCATAAGAAGTATTAGGGTTGTCCTCTTTGATAGTAATACCAGAATATTCTTCCTTTGTTACGGCACGTTTTGACATGTCCATCTTGATTTTCATTGTTGCAACACGGACACGATCAACACCGTAAGTAGACTGGAGAGCTGCAAGAACTGCACTAGAATACTCAGCTTCAAGCTTCTGAATAACCTTCTGCTCTTTCTGAATATTATTTATGCGGTCTGTTTCTTCCATTCCGTCAAAATCATTAATTTCCTGATTTGTACTTCCATCTACGATAGTGATGTTATCTCTTGAAAGACCTTCAACACTACGCATGATAAGATGTTCAATACCTTGTACAGATTTTTTGCTCTGAAGAACATCACTTCCTCCACGAGCATAAAGAACAACACTGGCAGTAACAGGCTTTTGGTCAACAGCAAACAATGCATCATCAGGAAGCGAAAGCATAACTTTTGCCTGCTGAATGCCATCAAGCTGCTTAAGATGCTCTTCAAGAGCTGCGGTAGTAGCACGCTGCCAGTTTACCTTGTCATCAAAGTCGTTGCGAGTCCATCTGCTTACATCAAAAAGCTGGTATGCATCAATGCCAGATGGTTCATAACCTTCTGCAATAAGCTTACTACGCCATTTCTTTGCAATAGTTTCTGTTTCTACGGAAATATAACCGTCACTCGAAACGTAAGCCTTTACGTTGTCCTGATCCAAACGAGTAAGAATGCGATCCCGTTCTGTTTCATCAACAATGGCTTTGTTAAAAAGACGGACTGTTGTTGGTTTTGAAGAAAAAGCAGCCAGAAGAACAATTCCTGCTATAATAACAACGAATATGCCTACTAAGATGCCTTTCTGGACGATTGTCCACTTACCCCACTTTTCTTTAATGGTTTTCGAAAAATTTTTAAACCATTCGTTCATCTTCCCCTCCCGTGAACGAATAAAATGCCTTTGCTTTGTTTCCCACTACTCTGCAAAGGTTTAAGTCTTAATATTATAACACCATACTTTTGTTTTGAAAAGCGTACCAGTGCCAATTTATGTAATATAATGCCGTATTTTAGGAAATTAATGGGAACTAAAAACGACATCCCGATATTTATCTAGTCTGAGACAGGTCATTCCATCCGGTGATGACACGATCTATGACAGTCTGAGCAAGATTTAGGGACATCTGTGCCTTTGCCATTGCGATTGTAACATCATGGATATCTACACTGTCAGGATCTGTAATAAGCTGTTCCTGCAGCTTTCCAACTTCCGTCTGCTGACCGTTAAGTTCTTCAACAGCAGCAAGCAGGTAATTTTCAAAGCTTCCCTTTGATTTTCCAACAGAAGTCTGGCTTTCTTTACCTACGGAATCAATAAGAGGAGCTGTTCCAAGGTGAGCAGGATTACTTCTGTTTAATTCAAGTGAACCTATTGTAAATTCCATATAAGATTTCCTCTATTATTGTGCAATATTCAATGCAGACGAGAACATATCCTTACTGCCTTCAATAACAGCACTGTTTGCCTCATAAGCACGGTTAGCACTAATCATATCAACCATTTCATTTACGATATTAACATTAGGATACTCAACATATCCCTTATTAGGACCAGATTTTATGGCATCAGGGTGATCAGGATCGTAAACCATTCTTCCCTGAGTTGTGTCTTTTACAATCTCTCTTACACGAACACCTTTACCAGGACCGTTATCCAGTGATGCATCCACAAATGGAAGACGCCATGTAGGGTTCTTTGAAGCAACAGGTTCAAATACAACAGTCTGCTTTCTGTATACACCGCCATCTTCTGTACGGGTTGTACTTGCATTTGCAATATTATTGCTTATTACATCTGTTCTAAGACGCTCAGCACTCATTCCTGTTGCAGCTATATTGATACTTGTAAAAAGTCCCATATTTATGCTCCTCTTATATATAAATCAGTTTAGTGACAAATCAATTTATTGATTAAATCAACGTACTGACTTCATTGCTGTCGTTATCTGTCCAAACTCAAAACTTTCAAGCTGAGTCAAAAGTCTGTACTGCATCTGAATCTGAACAAGATTCATAGCTTCTTCTTCTGCATCAACGTTGTTTCCGTTTGCTTTTGAAGTAGTCAAGTAGTCAGTAGTTCTTCTTGGCTCTACGGTTCTCCAGTCACGAGGAGTTTCACTCTGAATGTGACGTGCATCACTCGTAATCATCTTAAACGAGTTGTGTTCATTATCACGTGCCTCAAAAGCCTTTTTCAGCTCAGATTCAAAGTTAACGCTCTGCTTTTTATAGTTTGGAACTTCACTGTTGGCAATATTATTTGCAGTCACCTGATATCGCAGGCTCTGAACATCAAGTTCTCTGTGAAGCAAATCTACTGAATTTACAAAACTATTCATTCCCATATTTTCCTTATCGGAAAAAAATCTATTAACTTTATATATTATAGTAATAAAACATTAAAAAAGCCTTACAATATGGGAGTAAACACTATTTTTCCCAATATTGTAAGGCTTTTTATAGCAAAATATTAATTTTTATAGAAAACAGGCTACAAAATGTATCTTTCCAGATCCTGATTCTGCATGATACCTTTCAGTTTTTCATTAACATAAGCTTCATCAATAACAATTGTTTCACCTGCATGTTTATCAGCAGAAAAGCTTAATTCTTCAAGAACGGTTTCCAGAATTGTATGCAGACGACGAGCACCAATATTTTCAGCATGAGAATTTACATCTTCTGCAATGAATGCCATTCTGTCTACAGCCTCATCAGCAAACTTCAAAGTTACAGATTCTGTTCCAAGCAAAGCTTCATACTGCTTTATAAGGGCATTCTTAGGTTCTGTAAGAATTCTTTTGAAATCTTCTTTTTTCAAAGCCTCAAGTTCAACACGTAAAGGGAAACGTCCCTGCAACTCTGGAATTAAATCGCTAGGAGCAGAAACACTGAATGCTCCAGCTCCAATAAACAGAATGTGAGTAGTATTAACTACACCCCACTTTGTATTAATGTTACTGCCTTCAACGATAGGAAGAATGTCACGCTGAACACCTTCGCGGCTTACATCCTGACGGGAACCTTCTCCACCTTTTGTTGCAATCTTATCAATTTCATCTATGAATATGATACCACTCTGCTCAACTCTTTCCTTTGCAATATCAGCAACTTTATCACTATCTATAAGACGATCAAGATTTTCTGCAAGCAAAATTTGACGGGCATCACGTACAGACATTGTTCTATGCTTGTTTCTTCCGCCAGAAAGCATTTCCTGCAAACCTGTAATGCTAGCTTCAAGATCTTCAGGAGAACCACTGCCCATCATTTCTATGCCACTAAAATGTGGCTGCTGGTGAACAACAATATCAACCATGCGGTCTTCAAGTTTACCATCTCTAAGCATCTGCCTGAACTTTTCACGAGTTTCAGACATTTCGCTAGAATCTTCTTTTTCTTCAACAGCAGGTTGTTCCTGAGCAGCTTCATTTGCAGACTGATCTGAATCAATAGCTTTTTTAGGCATGTCAATCTGAATAAGACTTCCCTGCACAGGGCTGTCATTTCCAAAGATATTACCCAAAATGTGAACATTAGGCTTTTTTGTCGCAGGTGCAGTCTTAGTCTTTTTAGAACCGCTACCAGGAAGCAAAAGGTCAAGAAGCTGTTCTTCAACCAGAGGTTCAGCTTTTGCCTTAAGATTTTCCTGCATCTCAGACTTTACCATGTTGTAGCCAACAGCCATCAAATCGCGGACCATACTTTCTACGTCGCGTCCTACATAACCTACTTCTGTATATTTTGTTGCCTCAACCTTTAAAAAAGGAGCACCACACAGTTTTGCAAGACGTCTTGCAATTTCAGTCTTACCGACACCAGTTGGACCTATCATGAGAATGTTTTTAGGAGCAACTTCATCTCTTATTTCTTCTGGAAGTTTTATACGGCGCTGTCTGTTTCTTAATGCAACAGCAACAAAACGCTTTGCCTTATTCTGCCCTATTATATAATTGTCCAAACGTTCTACAACTTCTGACGGAGTAAGTCCTTCCGGTGCTCCATCTTTTGCAATGACATTTTCCACAATATGCTCCTTGTATTACAATTCTTCTACTGTTATATGGTCATTTGTATAAATACAAATTTTTCCAGCAATACTTAAAGAATGCTCTGCAATTTCTCTTGCAGAAAGACTGCTGCTTTCAAGATATGCCATTGCTGCTGCATACGCATAATTGCCACCAGAACCAATAGCAATAATATCATTTTCAGGCTCAATTACATTACCATCTCCTGAAATGAGAAGTATTTTATTTTTATCAGCAACAAGAAGCATTGCTTCAAGCTTACTCATGTAACGCTCAGTTCGCCACATCTTAGCAAGCTCTACTGCAGAACGAGTAAGATCCCCGTTATACTCTTTAAGCTTATCCTCAAACTTATCAAACAGAGTAAATGCATCTGCAACAGAACCTGCAAAACCTGTTATAACTTTTCCGTCATATATTTTACGAACCTTACGTGCATTTCCCTTTACTACAGTATTTCCTGCCGTAACCTGACCATCTCCAGCCATGGCAACACGGCCATTTCTTTTTACAGCAATAACAGTTGTACTTCTAATTTTGACTCTTTCTTCATCAGCCATATAAACTCCTTCAGGCTCTTACATCAATCTTTTTTCCCACTATGAGGAAAAGCCTGATTATAAATATCTTTCAAATGTTCTTTTGTTACGTGAGTGTAACACTGCGTTGTATTAATACTTGAATGCCCCAGCATTTCCTGAACCATCCTGACATCAGCACCATTCAAAAGCATTCCTGTTGCAAAAGTATGCCGAAATGAATGAGGCGTAACAGGCTTATTAACGCCTTCTACTCCGCTGTACCTTCCAACTATATATCGAATACCACCTTCTTTTAAAGGAGTCCCCTTCTGATTTATAAAGATATACTCAACATAGTTAGCACCATTTGCACTTTGAGCAGGATACTTTAAATCCCGCTCTGCAAGATATGCTTTCAATGCCTTTACGGCGTCAGCTTCAAAGAACACATAACGTTCCTTATTTCCTTTCCCCTTTACAACAGCACTTCTAAAGTCCTTCGTAAAGTCCTCAAACTTCAAGGATGCAAGTTCTGATACACGACACCCCGAAGAATACAGCATTTCAAAAATCGCCTTGTCTCTTACAGCCCACAGCAAATCATTTTCATCAGGCTCTTCGCAAAGACTATCAACTTCTGACTGAGTCATATAGCGTGGAATGTGCTTTGCCCGCTTTAATGTCTTTATTTCAATAGCAACGTCTTCTAAAATATAGTGATTTTTTTTGCAATAAGCAAATAATCCACGTACAGAAGAAATAAAACGGTTAACAGATGCTGTTGAGTACTTTTGTCTGTTCAACAGACCTATGCAATTTCTAAGTTGCAATTCGGTAATAGACTGAACAGAGGTATCTTTTCCTATCTGCCCCGAAAGATGCTTTAAATCCTC
>CACXDK010000362.1 GCA_902766345.1 uncultured Spirochaetaceae bacterium
GAGATTTCATGCTTTGTAAGTTTTCCTTGTTTTGCATGCTCCAAAGAGGTTCTAAGTCGAGCCTGATTTTCCTCATTCCAGAACGGATCAGCTTTTATTTCAAAAGGAATGCGGTTTTCTCTAAGACATGCTGTCATGAACATGTTCACTGCAGATGTTACTGTAATTCCAATAGATTCACAAAATCCTTCAAAAGAATATTTTTTTTCATCATTAGTTCTAATGCTCATTATAGCCATGATTTTACCTCCAAAAATAATATGCTGTATGTTTAGTGTAATACAGTGTATTATAAATGTCAAATTTTTATGTATTTATAGCTTTACCATTCTTTTAAAGCTGGCTTCATTTTGTTTTCCTGCCAATCAAGAACGCCCGTTCTCGATGAACGAAAACGGGCGTTCTTGATGAGTAAAACCGTATGGTTTTGATGAACGATACTGTACGTTCTCGATGAGCGAAACCGTACGTTCTTGATGATGAAAACCATACGGTTTCTATTGATGAAACCTTACGGTATTTGTATGTGGTTACTGACGTGTAGTAATTTCTGTGCTATAATGTTCGCATGGAAGAAAAAGAGCGATTTTTGCCGATTGGCATTCAGGATTTTGAAAAACTCCGCAAGGGTGGCTATGTCTATGTTGATAAAACTCAGTTTGTCTATAACTTGACACGCCTTAGCACCCCATTCTTTTTGAGCCGTCCGCGACGCTTTGGAAAGAGCCTTTTTCTTTCTACGCTGGAATATTATTTTGAGGGCAGAAAGGAACTTTTTGAAGGTCTTTACATTTTTGAAAAAGAAAAAGACTGGATCAAATGGCCTGTAATTAAGATTAGTTTTGGTGGCGGTTCTTATGAAAATAAAGAAAAACTCCTTTCTATGATTGATTATATTTTAAGACAACATGAAGAAGTCTATAATATTCCAAAAACATCTGATAATCCTGCTGTAAGATTAAGTGAATTGATTTTGGGGCTTTATGAAAAGACTGGCAAACAGGTCGTAATCCTTATTGATGAATATGACAAGCCGATTCTAGATGCCCTTTACACCGAATACGAGGAACAGAATCGTCAGGAACTCCGTGCCTTTTACAGCCCTCTTAAAGACTGTGATAAATACATTCGCTTTCTGTTCATTACTGGAATCACAAAAGTTAGCCATGTGAATATTTTCAGTGGCTTAAACCAGCTTGATGACATAAGCATGAATAAATTTTATTCTTCAATATGTGGAATTTCGGAGTCAGAACTGGAACAATATTTTGAGCCAGAAATAAGTGCCATTGCCGAACTAAAAAAACTTTCTTACCAGCAGACAAAAGAAAAGCTTGCCAGAATGTATGATGGCTATCATTTTACCCATGATGTTGAGGGGGTTTACAATCCATTCTGTCTTTTGAAATGCTTTAGAGAGAAAGATTTCGGCTCATACTGGTTTGAAAGCGGAACCCCATCGTTCCTTGTCAAAACCTTGCAGAACCAGCCACTGTTTTTAGCAAATTTGATAAATGGACGCAAGGCAAAGGAAGATCAGTTTAAAAACTATGATCCCGACTCAAAGAACATGTTGCCTGTCATATATCAGAGCGGGTATCTGACTATAAAAGATTTTGAGGAAGAAAGAAGATATTACACCCTTGATTTTCCTAATAACGAAGTAAAGGATGGCTTTCTCAATGTCCTCTTGAAAAAGTTCGTTACAGTTCCAGACGATGATTTAGGGCTTGCAATCGATAATCTTTGTGATGCCATAAATGCCTGCAACATAGATCGTGCCCTTTCAATCATAAAAGCTGCAATAGCAGACCTTCCTACAATCGTAAAGAAGGATATGTGCGAAAATTATTACGAGTCAGTTACGCACCTGATGTTCCGCATGACAGGTTTTGCTGTGGTGTCCGAATTGCAGAATGTGGCAGGACGGAGCGATGTAATCGTCACGACAAAAGATTCAGTATTCATCTTTGAGCTTAAGATGGATAAGGGGGCAGACTTTGAATCTGTGGCGGAGAATGCACTTTATCAGATTGACGCAAACGGATACTCTGGTAGATTTGCTGTGAGCGGAAAAACAATGTACAAAATCGGTGTTGTATTCTCCAGTGAAGGAAAAGGAATTGTCGGCTGGAAAGTTGGTGTACCGTCATAATATTTCATAGATTTGTCTTTGATTGTAACGGCAGAAGTAATATATGGCTCACAGAAGCATATAGAAGGGAGCAAAGGCTTTGTGCTAGTGCCGTTACTAAAACTCTGTCTTGATTCATGCTATTCAGAAAGGCTATCATCCCGAATATGAATGAGAATATTCCTGCACACCAAATGGATTTTATCAAATAGGAAATGGCTGTTTTACACTCTTTTAACTCTGAATCCGTATGGATGGATGCAGGTCGAAAGGCTTTTACAAGTGCTTTTAGTTTTTTCCCTGCAATCAAAGAACCGAATGTAATAAGAGCCATTACGACCAGTGAAGGAATATCTACAAAGGCAAGGGGTGACATGGTGCTTCCGAGTAGAAATGTTCCTGCAAAAAATGCAAGAATCATAAAAATTGGTAGTAGAATGTACATGATTGCAAGTCCTCCTTTTATTGCAATAATGAGCTTATTGTGGGCTGAACTTGGCAAGTAGACTGTCACGATTTGCCGCTAACTCATCCTTTTCTTTCTGTAGCTGTTCCATGTCCTTCTTTGCCTGAACAACCTTGTTTATGTTGTAATCTGGATTTGAGATATCATAACTTTGTGACTCGTTCCTGTACTTTGTCTCTGTTTTGTAGCGAGTCTCATTTCTATATCTTGTTTCAGTCCTATAACGTATTTCTGTGCGATAACGAGTTGTTGTTACTGGTACGTATTCTGTTTTACCTGTTCCTGTAGAACCTGCTGGAGTATAGTCTCGAATATAGTCTGTAACTTCGTATGGTACTTGGACTTCATAAGGAACTTCCGCCTCATATGGAACACGTACTGTATAGGCAACTTGATCCTCGTAAGGAACCTGTACAGTCTTCCAGGCTTTTACAGTTGGAGCTGAACATTTTTCTATTGTTCTGTTGCAGTCATCAATGTCGCTTATGCATCTGTCATGTCTTTTGACGGCATTGGCATAAGAACTGTAGGTTTCCTCTGTAATGGAACTTTGGAATGTATATGTTACAAACTTTTTTTTCTTTTTGTCATATACGGAATGCCAGATTGTACCATCAGTTAAAAAGTCATTTGAAATTCTTACAAGCTCACCTTTTGATTTTCCGCATATCTCCTTTACTGTTGTGTCAATTTCACCTTTCTTTTCTCGGGTATCTTCTTTTGCAAGCATTATTCCGAAAATATGCTCGTTCAAGTCTTCTGTTGCAGTCCAGCTTTTTACATCTTGAACAAAAAAGTCTGAGTCCTTAAAGTTGCTAACATTAAGGTTTCCTGATGTCCAGATGATTTTGAAATCTTCTGTATTGAATATTTCTACGCTATCTGATGTTGAACTGGAATTGTGTGAATTTCTGTTACTGCTTGTTTTACTTTCACCGCTGCGTTTTGACTCAAAATCCTGCTTTACGGCGTCTTTCATTCCTTTCCAGTCAATAGCATTTGCCATGATGGTTGTTATAGTCAACAGTGCAAGGAATAAGATTTTCTTTTTCATGTCAGTTTCCTCCTATTGTCTTTGGTAATATACCTGCATTTTCAAGGCAATTTATTAAGATTTTTTTAGTTTGTTTTGAGGCATGTTCTAAGGGGGATACAGGAATTGTGTTTTCTATATATAGTTCACCAATCCAGAACTTTATGTTTTGTATTCTGCTTTTAATGGATTTAGAATCTCGTTGATAAATTGATGCATGTTCCTTTATTTTTTCAATACATGAATTTATGTCCAGATCGCTCTTTTTTATGACATATTCATATACACTGACTTCACAACAGATTATATCTTCTTCTGACTTCCAATCCATGAAAAATACTCTCCTAAAATCCCAATATCTCGGTATTATTTTATATTATACTTTGTTTTTGGTATCGGTCAATACTGAAATACCGAAATATCGGTATTATAGAATAATGTTTAGGGATAACTTAAAGGAGCTTATCGAATACAAGGGTATAATTATAAAAGAACTTGCCGCAAAAACAGGTATCAGCAAGCGGACTCTTGATGCCTATGTAGATAGCCGTGCTGTAATTCCTAATGCCGAAATTGCGGTAAAGCTTGCGGAAGCTCTGGATACAAGTGTTGAATATCTTGTAAAAGGAACCGAACAGAAGTTGAAGCCCGATGTTCCTTCAAAAGAGCTGTTAAATTATGAAAAGTACAAGAAGATTATAGAAGACCTGAACATGATTTCCCAAGACTACCTTCCTGCAATGGAAGCAATGATCCATGCCGCAGCGAAAAAGCTACCGTAAGTTCTTACAAAATAGAAATAATGTGATATAATAATAGATGAACCTGTTCTGAAACTGGTAAAAAAATCTTAGTGATAGAGGACTGGACTATGCCTAAAGCATTGCTTGATTTTATGGGATTCAAATTTTTCTTTTGGTCGAATGAAGAAAAAAGA
>CACXDK010000363.1 GCA_902766345.1 uncultured Spirochaetaceae bacterium
GTCATGGTTGATAATAAATTCTTGACTTCTATTTTTTCCCGTTCCATTCTCTCTTCCTTATTCTCATCACCTAAGATTTGATCAAATGGCTTGAAGATGTTTCTCAATGCATCATCTTGAGCTACGGTATCAAATTGACCCATATAACCTTCTGTCGTTTTTAGGCTAGAGTGAGCAAGAAGTTCTTTCATCATCATAGAAGGAGTATTTTGATCTCTTCCTAATTTCGCAAAGGAGTGACGACTCACGTGAAATGATATATGCTTGTCTATCTCAGCAAGTTTTTCTATTGTTTTGAGTTCTTTGTTTATCAATGCATTTTTAGATGATATCTGTTGATATAGTTTTTCTTTTATATCTGGCGACATTGTCTCTTTTTCTTTTTGAGTAACAGCTTTAGAATAAGAACTTCTGTTATCAAGAAAAGGAAAAATATAATCGTCAATCTTTGATTCCTTCTTTTTGTAAAGGTCTAATATCTTTGCCGTTATAGCTATGATTGGTAAATCTTGCACTTTACCATTTTTGCTCATAACATATATAAGACGATCACCTACAATATTACGCCATCTTAATTGAAGCAAGTCTCCAATTCTAATTCCTGCATAAAAAAGGCTAAACAAGAAACAATTGCGTACATGCCATACAACAGTCCCAGGCTCCAAGTGTAACTGAATTATTTTTACGATTTCCTCAAATTCAAGTTTTTCTTTGGTAGTCTCTTTCCAAGAAAAATTGAAATTTCTAAATGGGTCCTTCGAAGAATCTAAATAACCAAGATTTATGGCTTTGTAAGTCAGTGTACGAAGCCTTTTCATATGATTCATTATTGTGTTGTCATGTAATTTCCTTTTTTTATCTTTAACTAACTTATTCGATGCTCCTTTTAAATAAGAGTAGAAATCATCAATAAATTTTGGAGTCAAATCTTCAAATTCAATGTCATTCATTTTTTGCTTCTTCATGAAATCTTCAAGTCTGTTTTGAAGAGACAAAAAAATCTTGTAGTAATTGTATTGACCTCCATTACGCAAGTTTTCAGTAAATCCCTTTGCAAACTCAAAAAATGATTTATCGGGGTTGGTTTGATCCTCAACTCCTCTTTTAATTTCGCTGGCGGTTAAGTATTCTTTGTTATCTGCCATGTCAGAATGAATTTTCTTTACACCTGCCAATTCTTTTGCCAATGTCTCGTTTTTTATGGCTGACTCTGGATCACTTTGCCGTATCCAGTTGTCATTCCTTGGGCGTTTATTAAAGTGTTTCAGGTCAGACACTTCTACTGAAGATTTTACATAGCTTTTCTTTTTATTTTTTGTGATACGTATAAAAAGCGTATATTTGCCAAAACGATTAGGTTTGTTGTTCGCTATTATTGCAAAGGTGGTATGTGTGCCAGCAGTCATAAGGAAATGTTTAATAAAAATATATTAATCTCTTGCAACAATCAAGTATTATGACGATATTTGCAAACTAAATATATATGATTAGTATAGTTCTTTTTGAACTATTGGGCTACAAAGATAAAAATATTTACTGGAACTTTACTGGAACTTTTCATTCATTTTATTACTTTTTAACAATTTACGCTTCGTGTTGACATGTTTATAACTTACTAATTATTAATAAATAAGCGTAATTTTAATGAAATAGAATGAAATTTGAAAGATTCCCAGTCGGAGTACAAAGGCAAAAAGTGCCCCAAGAAAATCTTGGAGCACTTTTATTATTTTCGGAAATTACTGCCTTATCTCTAGATTAATTCTTTGGTGCCACATAGTTCATGTGAACCTTCTCGATATCGATGACTCCATCCTTATCGATGTTCACTCGCACCAGATAGTCGCCTGGTTCGGGACTATTGCGCTCGCTCATCGAGTCAAGAGTCAAGAAGTAAACCGCGTTGAAAACCTGCTCATCCCATTTGTGCACATGTCCGCAGAACACAATCGACGCGTTCCACTTGTCAAACTGCTTGAGCAGGAAGTAGGCCTCCTCACGGGGGAAGGTTGAGGCAAACTGCATGCTCTGTGGCAGGAAGATGTTGGTGTGGCCAAAGATGAATGTGTGGCGATAATTCGAACTATAATCTCCATCAAGCACACCTTGCTCAATAAGGTCAACCTGGAGTTTTCCCATTGTGCCACTAGCCGTGTCAAGGAAAATGAA
>CACXDK010000364.1 GCA_902766345.1 uncultured Spirochaetaceae bacterium
TGCCTTTAACTTCAACCTCAACACATTCTCCAAAAGAAAATACAGATTTTACCTGTGTAAAAGTAGCCTCGCTTACGTGAATCCGCATAGGCTCACCTGTACTTTCCATGCGGCTGGCAACATTTACGGTGTCGCCCCAAATGTCATAAATAAACTTAGACTTTCCTATTACGCCAGCAACAAGATTTCCCGTGTTAATTCCCACGCGAATCATAACCTGAGCTTTAGAAGCTTCATTAAACGCACGAACATCCTCAAGCAAGCCCTGAGCAAAGCGAATCATTTTTTCAGCACCATCGTTATCAGCCTCTTCCGTAAGACCAGTTGCCGCCATGTATGCGTCCCCTATAGTCTTTATTTTTTCAATACCCTCACGCTTTGCACGCTCATCAAATTTTGAAACCATCAGGTTCAGCATGGTAACAACTTCTTCCGCATTCATGCTTCCGCTCATTTTTGTAAAGCCTACAATATCCGTAAACAAGACCGTTGCGTTCATATATTTTTTAGCAATTACACGGTTAGGATTTTCAGTAAGTTCCGCCGCAACAGGAGCAGGAAGAATATTAAGCAAAAGACTCTCAACCTTAGCATTTGCAACTTTAAGTTCCTTAGTACGCTCATCAACTTTTTTTTCAAGAACAATCTGATACTGGCGCATAGAACGCAGTTTTAGATAAACCAAAATCGCCGCAATCAAAACAATAGCCAGCCAGAACCAAATACGCTGCCACAGATACGGCTTTTTAATAATCGTAACAGGAGTACAAGGCTCCCCCTGAATTCCATCGCTGTTTTGAGAGATAATTGAAAAATGATAAGTACCAGGCTTCAAGTTTGTATATGATACATTTCGTGCACTAGTCCAGTCAGAATATGAACCGTCAAAGCCTGCAAGCTTGTAGCGAAAACGCATGCTGTCGGAAGATATAAAACTCATTCCCGTATATTTTATGCTCAGACGCTTTACCGAAGGAGCAAGAACAATTGTTTCACCGTGATAATCTTTTGTAACGGTATCTACTGTGTAATCCTGAATTTCAATTCTAGGAGCAAACTTATTCATTCCGCCTTTAGTCGGATCAAAAACAGCAAAGCCGTCGGTAAGGGTAAACCAAACCCTGCGTTGTGAATCCCTTGCACTTAATGAAGTAGATGTAACCCCACTTGTAATGAGTCCGTCGGAAGCCCCATAATATCTTGCAGAAACCTTTTTACGAGTACCATTTACAACTTCTTCCATTTCAGCAAATGGAACAGAAAAAACGCCTTTATTACTCGTCATCCAGACAAGCCCTGTATCATCACAAATCATCTGAAAAACGCTGTCCGTTCCCATACCGTTATGGGAATTAAAGTTTACAAAGCTGTCTGTCTCTTCAATATACCTTGAAAGGCCTGTTCCGGTAGCAATCCATATACCCCCACCTTGCTTTAATATCTTAAAAATAATATTTCCAGCAAGACCTTCATCTGTAGAATAATGCTTTATAATTTTTTCATCTTTAAGAAGGAATACACCACCACCATTAGTACCAGCCCACACCTGACCTTTTTCATCTTCATACAGCCACATTATGTAATGGTTTGTAAAACCATCATCCCGATTAAGAGTGGAAATGTGCCCATCTTCATGATGAATTATAGAAAGTCCCTGAGGGGTTCCGACATAGTAATCACCATTTGATATTTTTATTGCCAGACGGCATTTTATGCTTACAATTCCATCATCAACTGTCCAAATTGTCACTTTTCCATCTGGGGTCACTCTTATCTGCGGAATGTTCGAATACGAAGAAATGAGAAGCTCCCCGTCATGCGTCATTTCTGCATAGCGGATGCGAAGCCCTTTACAAACTTGTGTAATTTCGTTTTCTATAAACTTACCGTCACTGTAGCAATGAAGTCCATCATCACAACCAAGCCAAGTAACGTTACGTACAGTATCTTCACAAATGCTGTTTACACTTGTTTCCATGCGTACCGTACGGAATTTTCCTTTACTCAGTTTTTGAAGTCCACCGCGGTTTAATCCAATCCAGATGTTTCCTTCGGAGTCTTCCAAAATGTGTGTAATTCCATTGTCAGGAAGTCCAGACTGAACATTATAGTAAGAACGTTTTCCATCGTGAAGAACCATGATTCCAGAATCAGAGCCAATCCAGTAATTACCAAAGGAATCCTGCATGATTGAATTTATTGTAAGAGGATTAAAACCTTCTGGATTCATTCTGAACAAAGTCTCTTCACCATTGTGCATCCGAATAATAAAATTTGGTTCGCCTACAAACCACATATCCCCATTATTATCCTGCGTAACACTATAGATCACAAAATTTTCAAGTTTTGTAATTCCATTAAATTTTTCAACAACCCCATTCTCGTAAAAATAACAGTCTGGACTTTCTGTTGTAATCCATATACGTCCTTGATTGTCGCAGAACATCTGCTTTACAAGAATTTTTTGCAGTTCATCGTCCGTAAGCCAGTTAGGAACTTCAATTTTATCCTCAGGCGTAATGTAACAGAATCCGGCAGACGTACCCACCCAGACATTTCCTTCCTTGTCTTCGCACAATGCATTAACTTTGTTATTGGTAATGCCGTCATTATCAGTAAACTTTGTAAGTGTTCCGTCAGGTGCAACGCGGGTAACACCTTCATCATTATGGCCAACCCAAATATTTTCGCGGGAATCCTGAATGAGAGAACGTGCAGATGCAAAGTCGTATTTTTCATCGGTTGTACGGCAGTACACTGTAAACTCTACTCCGTCAAAACGGACAAGGCCATCATAAGTGCCAGCCCAGATGTATCCTTTCTTATCCTGAATGAGTGTAGTAATTGTCATGCCAGGAAGCCCGTCTGACGTTGTCCAATTTTTATGAACAAAATCGTCAAAATATTGCGTGTCAACTTCTTCCATGCCATCACTTACAGAAAATGCAGGAAACAAAACGAGTAAAGATATAAAAAGAGATATAAAAAATTTTATTTTTGACAGTCTGAACATATTAATATTTTAACACAGATTTTAAGTTTGAAAAGATAAAAACCTTCTTGCTCCTAGCCACAAAACTACTAATCATAAAAAAAACTTGACACCGCTATAATGCGAGTTTATACTTGTTAAAGGCAATCGGTTGCCGATTTAATAGGAGTAACAAATGAAAAAAAGCTTAAAATTCTTAGGAGTTCTTCTTTGCTCCATTACTGGAGCATTGCTTTTGACAATGTGCAGTGGTTCTGCTAAAAAAGGCGAATCTGCTACATCTTCTTCATCTTCCGACGGTCAGACAAAAACAATCACTTTCTGGCATTTGGATACAACAGAGGAACAGCAGGCTGCCTGGCGAACAATTGCAGACAGATTCGAAGCAAAGCATCCAGGTGTAAAAATTGAAATTACAGTTATTGCAAACGATGGTTTCAAACAGAAGCTTTCAACTGTAATGCAGTCAGGCTGGTCACCAGACGTATTCCGTTCATGGGGTGGTGGTGTTATGTACGATCAGGAAGACGCTGGAATGCTCCGCGACATTTCTGGTCTTATAAAGGACAACAAGTACGTAGCACAGGTTGGTAAAGGTGCTATGGGCGTTTACGCTGACGGCAACAAACAGTTTGGTCTTCCTTACGATATGGGTGTTGTAGGTTTCTGGTACAACCCTGTCATTCTTCAGGAATGCGGACTTACTACAGATGATTTCGCAACTTGGACAAAATTCCTTGACAGCTGCAAAAAGATTAAGGCAAAAGGATATGCTCCAATAGCTCTTGGAGAACAGGAAACTTGGACAGGACACTACTGGTGGACATACATTGCACAGCGTCTCGGTGGTCAGGAAGACTTCCTTAATGCATACAATGGAACAAACGGAGGTGCTTTCAACAAAGGCTCTTTCCTCAAAGCTATGGAAATGCTCAAAGAGTTTGTTGATACAAAACCTTTCCAGGAAGGCTTCATGGCTACAAGCCAGACAGAACAGGAAGCTCTTGTAGCAGACAGAAAAGCTGCCATTACATTGATGGGACAGTGGGCACCTTCTACAGGTCGTGACAATTCTACAACTGGTGGCGGAGACCCATTCGGTTTCATGCCATTCCCTATGATTGAAGGCGGAAAAGACGAACTCGTAAACGCACAGGGTGGCGGTAACGGTTATTGTATTGGAAAAGACGCTCCAGATGAAGCTGTTGAATTCTTGCTTTCATTCTATGAGCCAGAAAACTATAAGATCATCATCAAAGACCTTAATGGCATTCCTATTTTGCCAGGTTATGATGATTTGATAGATGACAATGCAAAGAAAGTTGTAAAGGCTGTTTCTGAGGCAAAATACTATCAGCTGTACTATGATCAGTTCCTCCCTTCTGCAGTTGGTGAAGACATCAAAGATGCTACAGCAGGTATCTTTGCTGGTACAATGACACCACAGCAGGCTTGTGACAAGATTCAGAAATCTTGGGAAGCAAATAAATAAATATCATTCTTAATGCTTTGGAATTCCTAAAAACATATTCTTTTTAGGAATTCCATTTTTTTTACTCACCGAGGAATGTACATGTTAGTTAATAAAAAGCAAAATTTCTTGACAGCCATGGCATTTTTAATAGTGCCTCTAGTTCTTTTTTCGTTCTTTGTCGTATTACCTGTTTTCAGAGCTGCCTTTTACAGTCTTTTCAAATGGAATGGTATGGGTGCGCTCTTGGGGTCTAACGTAGGACGAAAAACAAAATTCGTTGCGCTGGGCAATTTTAAAGCCATTTTAGCCGATCCAATATTCTGGAAAGCATTTATAAACAATGGGAAAATCATTTTTTTCTCGCTCTTAATTGAGCTTCCTATCGCGCTTATTCTTGCACTCAACATTTCTTCAAGGACAACGGTAAATGTTGGGCTGCGTACAATATATTTTATTCCGTATGTTGTTTCCGAAGTCGTTGCCGGTACTGTCTGGACGTTTATTTATCATCCTCAGTACGGCCTGTCAAATTCGTTCTTAAAGAATCTATTTCCTGCAGGAACAGATTTTGCGTTCCTAGGGCGACCAGAAACGGTTTTTGCCGCAATATTCGTAGTTGTTATCTGGAAATATTTCGGTCTATACATGATTTTGTATATTGCAGCATTGCAGGGAATTTCTGATGATATCCGCGAGGCTGCGGCAATTGACGGAGCTTCTCCTCTCCAGCTCAATCTGTTCATCATCATTCCACTGCTTGTTCCTACAATTGTAGTTACAGTATTTTTCTGCATAATCGGTTCATTGCAGACATTCGATATTATATGGGCCATGGGACAAGGCGATCCTGTAAATGCTGCGGAAACGATGGTTACATATCTGTATAAGTTCGGCTTTGTCCGCACACAGATGGGATACGGAAGTGCAGCGGCTATTATAATCTTTGTTATATGTGTCACCTTCAATACTGTGTATCAAAAACTTATTACCAAAGGCGAATGAGGTGCAAAATGAACAAAACAAATACAAATATATGGTATAAAGTCTTTAAGATACTTTTTCTTGGAATCATCGCTTTTTATACAGTATTTCCACTGTGGGTAATGCTTTGGGGCGGCTTTAAGACAACAGGTGGACTGCGTGGTAATCCATTCGGATTTCCTAAACAATGGCAGCTTGAAACATTTGCAAAAATTCTGAATCCTACGAGTTCTTCATATTTTGCAAATCTTGCAAATTCTCTGATAATCATGGCAGGAACCGTTGTTATTGAAATCATCCTATGTTGTCTTACAGGATTTACCTTCGCACGCATTAAGTTCTGGGGAAGAGAACTTTTTTACAATTATTTCCTGCTTGGTCTGCTGTTCCCTCTCGCAGTTGCAATTCTGCCTATGTACCTGCAGATGCGTAAAGTTGGCTTGATTGATACGTATTTGGGAGTTATGCTTCCGCAGGCTGCGTTCAGTCTGGCATTCAACACCATGCTGACAAGAAGTTTCTTTGCACAGATTCCTATGGATTTGGAAGAAGCTGCTACCATTGACGGTTGCGGAAAACTCGGTTTTTTGGTCAGAATGGTATTCCCACTTTCAAAGCCAATTATCACAACAATTGCAGTTCTTACA
>CACXDK010000365.1 GCA_902766345.1 uncultured Spirochaetaceae bacterium
CTTCTCTAGGTTCAAGTGTAACGCCCTTAGAAACGATTCCTCCCCAGGCTGAAACAGGACTTACTCCGCGGAAATTTTGTCCGAAAGCAAATGTTCCTCCGCTTGCAATAGTTGGATTTTTAAAATGAATACCAGCAATGTCTACACTTAAATCTGGCTCTTCATTTTCTTCTAGATGTGGTCTGCGAGGGATGGGTTTGTCAAATATGATTTTTTGTGCCTCAAAAACAGGACCGTCTTTACAGCAGCGTTTAAGTCCGTCGGTGGTTTCTAATGTGCAGCCAAGACAAGCTCCCAGTCCACAGAGCATTCTGTGCTCCATGCTTATATAGCATTTTATGTTGAGTTCAGAAGCCAGTTTTTGTATATAGACTAATGCTGGTGTGGGACCGCAGGTTAGAATCAATTCATAACCTGCTTCTTTTACAACTTCTTTTGTAAGTGCGCATGGCAACATTCCATGAATGCCACAAGAACCGTCATCTGTTGTAATAAGCAATTTGTTTGCCTTTACTCGCTCCAATCCGTAAGAGCCAGATTTAAATGCTGCATAAAAATCGTATGAATAATCTGGCAGGCTGTGTGCAAGATTTGCAACTGGAGCAACACCTATTCCTCCTCCAATGATGCATATTTTTGTCTTACCTTGATTCTTTTTTATTATTTCGTTGCATTCTTCTACAGGCCATGGAGTCCCTAATGGTCCGATGATAGAAATATCATCCCAAAGCGTCATGTGGCAAAGTTCTTCCGTTCCTCGTCCTTTTTCAAGAATCATGAATTGAACAAGAATCTTTTTTTTGCCTTCATTATTTGTCCATTCTTCACTGTGGTAAACACTGATAGGCCGGTTGTAATTTACAGATGATTTTGCACTTCGAATAAGGTAGAACTGCCCAGACTTTGGAGCAACTTGATTTTTTCGCTCACATTCAATAGTTGTTTGTAATATATAAACATTAGACTGGCCTTCTATTTTTTCAAGCCTTTCAACTTTTGTCTTCCCATAGAATTGTAAGCCGTGTCCAGCTTCATCGATTTCTGCTAAGTCCATAAATAAACATCCTTGAGTTAGATATAACTAACAAGACTTAGTATAACCTTTTGTATGTATAAATGCAAGAAGTTTTATTTGCTCGTATTGTTACGAGGAAGAGAAAAATGTTTTGCTGTCTTATTGATGTGGAATAACTTATTTAGTACAGTACTTGGATAACAATTTTTTTATGCATGTCCTTTGTCCTTAGGTGGAATACCAAAATGTTTATAAGGTACATGAACAGAGCTGTTAGAATATAAAAGATTAGGAAAATTGTCTTTAGTGAAAAATTTACATGTACTGTATGTGTATACAGTAGAAACAGCAAGATTGGCAGAAGGAATGTTGTTACAGACATTATTATTTTGCCAGACATTGACATGGTGTAGTCAAGGATTATGTCTTTCTTGTCATTTGAAAAGTAGCCTGAAATCACAGGATTCAGTGGTAATCTTATGCCAAAAGGGATTGTAGGTGCATACTGAATGGTAAACATGTTTACAAGGAAAGTTCCTTTGAATTTACCTTTTTCTGTCAATGCCTTTATTCTTGCAATAACATCTGGCGGCATAAGGGGAATCGTTGTAATTCTTGCGTGTTCAGAAGGAAAGAACTTCATTACGCAAATTATATAGCGTAATTTCTTTACTTACAAGTAGTTTTTCGTATGCATTCCGTATAAAGTAAATCAATTCTGCCCTTGACGATTTCGCTTTTTGAGACTTTCCAGCCGTTTTCTTCCAGAAAAGATTTGTACTCATCGGCAGTCCATTCGTGATTGAATTTGATGCCTGCAAGTGCAATTATTTTCTGCCAGAGGTTGCTTTTACCGCTGTCCCTGACAATAAAATTAGGAGCAATAAGAATTCCATCTTCTTTTAATACCCTGTCAATCTCGTTCAACACTTTAATTGGGTTAGGTATGATGTGAAGAGCATTTGCTATTATGACTACATCAAAGGAATTTTCAGCAAAAATAAGGTTTTCAGCGTCTGCAACTTTAAATGTTACATTTTGTGGAACAATTCCTTTTTGTGCGGTCTCAATCATTTTTGGGGCGAAATCCGTAGCAACTACACTTTTAGCAGAACTGGCTATGTGTTTTGCAATCATGCCTGGCCCTGTAGCAAGTTCAAGAACTATCTTTCCTTTTACTGCCTCTGAAATATGGTCGTAAAGATAATTGTAAATATTTTGCTGGCTTTTCATTACCCGCTCATAAATTGGAGCGAAAATATCCCATACAGATTTTTTCATCTTTTTATTAGCCTCTACCACTCAAATCTTGCCAATCTGTCATTCATCTTTGGTAAAAGTTTTGCAAAAAGCCATCCACGGAAGGAATGTTTTTTCATTTCTTCGTTTATACTGGTTTCTTCTATAAAATTTATGCCATCACATAAGTCTGCAATTTCCTGTCCGCTCCAGGTTCCACTTTTGAATTCTGCATTAGTATTTTTTACTGTGTCGTGAAGTTTCTGATTTTTGACCATGAGGGGATTGTTCATTTCTGCAAAAAGAACTGCGTTAGGAAAATTCTTTTTTAATATAGAAAGTACTTTACTAATTTCGTAAAGCGTAAGATACATGAAAAGTCCTTCGGCAAGAAAAAGAACTTTTGCTTCTTTCTTTAAAACTTCTGACTGAACTTCGCTGCACCATTCTTCTTCAAGAATGCTTCCTGCTATCATCGTTACACGTTCCTTTTCTTCAAAGACTTTTTTACGGGCTACGATGGAGTCTGGCAGGTCTATATCAAACCAAGATATTTTTCCATTATCTACTCGGGCAAATCTGTTATCAAAGCCTGCTCCAAGATTTACTATGACGGAATTAGGATTCTGTGTTATAAAATCTTTTACCATTCTATCAATCATGACACTGCGTGCAATGACTCCTTCATGGGACATGAATTTGTCGAACGGTGCTGTATCCATATCCAGATGCTGTATGATCTTAACTGCCACATCGTCTTTGATACGTGCATTTTTGCGTAATGTTTCACTTGCTTTTATTGCTACTGGGATTAGGGCTGTTGTCTGAACATCTCCAAGTTGTAAAGTCATATCTATCTCCTTTTATCTATAGCTAACTTGTTTTAAGTTTATATAACGGTGTTATGTTTGTCAAGGCTTTGATATTAGAAAGAAAATATTTTGAAAAATAATAATAAAACATATTGACAGTTTTTATTAGTTAGCTTATATTAACTATGTAAGCTAGTTAGATAAATCTAACTTTGATTACATTTAGATTGAAAATAAAGCAGAGGCATGCGGGTATTCTCCTTACACAGCCACAAAAAAATATTAGTATGCCTCTGCTTTTTATTTGTCATATTGGAGCAGGAAATGAGTTTTGAACAAGTGATTATATATTTTGGGGCTCCTGCTTTATGTGGATTAAAAAGTGCAAATCTTCTTTCTGTAAAAGAACAGCAATTTTCATCAGAAAAAATCATGCAGTTGAATTCTCAACTTTCATCACTTGGAAAAAAGATAGTTTCTGTTATTCGTCCTTCTTCAAATATTCTGCTTTTTATATATGATGAAAACATGCTTTATAAAGCCTTATGCGGAAAAGCTCAGATGCTTTATCTTATGCAAAAAGGGTATCCTGTAGGAAAAGGTTTAGATGCAATTGTACAGGAACTTTTGTTTAGAATGTCCTGCCAAGTGGGATTTCCCCATGAGGTAGGATTGTTTTTGGGTTATCCCCTTGAAGACGTTATTTCTTTTGAAAGGGATGGGGGGCGTACCAGCAAATATTCTGGAATGTGGCAGGTTTATGGTGACGTTGAAGAGTCCCGCAGAAAAATGCAGCTGTACAAACAATGTTCCTTAATATGTAGCCGCTATTTTAATATGGGAATGGAATTTTCGTATATAAGTAAAAATTATAAAACTATTTCTAGTGGAGGAAATATAGTATGAAAAAAGCTGTTGTTTTTGCAAGCACTACAGGAAACACAGAAGCTATGGCAAATGCAATTGCAGAAGGTGTAAAAAGTTCTGGCGCAGAACTTGTTTTTGCAAAGGCTGATGAAGCCGATGTTGCAGAAGTTCTTGCCTGTGATGTTCTTATTCTTGGAAGTCCAGCCATGGGCGATGA
>CACXDK010000366.1 GCA_902766345.1 uncultured Spirochaetaceae bacterium
CCATGATTCTGGCTAGAGATGTATACACGACCTGTATTCAAATACTTTACAGGCTGATTTGCACCACGGTGTCCGTACTTAAGTTTGCTTGTTTTTGCACCAGAAGCAAGAGCCAAAATCTGATGTCCAAGACAGATGCCGAATACAGGAATTTTCTTTTCAAGCAACAACTTGAGTTCCTTTATTACACCAACATTGTCCTGTGGGTCTCCAGGACCGTTACTCAACATTATTCCATCTGGATTAAGTGCAAGAATTTCCTGTGCTGTAGCTGTGCTTGGTACGGTTATGACTTCAAGACCACGCTTTAAAAGCTCACGACGGATATTTGCTTTTGCACCAAAATCCCACAGCACTACTTTTTTGCCCTTGCCGTCTTTCATTGCCTTTTCAGGATCATTTTCTTTTGTACCATCCGAACGAACAGGAACAAAACGGTATTCTGCACTTTCTGCAAATACAACATCTGCACTTTCTTCTATTTTAGTAGCAGAACAGGTAACGGTCTCAACAGCTTTTTCAATCTTATATGCCTTAATCTGCTCCAAGAGAGCAGATTTTTTCTTTTCGTCCTGCAAGGCTTCAAAAGCAGCCTTTGCTTCAGCACTGTCACCGCTAATAAGCATGCCATTCATAACACCTACTTCACGAAGCACTTTGGTAAGAGCGCGTGTGTCTATGTCATAAAGACCTATTATGTTCTGTGATTTAAGATATTCATTGAGAGTAGTACCGCAGCGGAAATTGGAAGGAGTTTCGCACCAAGAACGGACGATATAGCCACGAACATGGCAGGCAGAACTTTCATAATCTTTCGGGATAATGCCGTAATTGCCTATTAAAGGAAATGTCTGGGTTACAATCTGACCAAAATAACTTGGGTCTGTCAGAGTTTCAATGTAACCGTTCATACCAGTTGTAAATACAGCCTCTCCGGTTATTACACCAGTGGCGCCAAAACTTTTACCTTCAAAAACCAGTCCGTTAGCAAGGACTATACATGCTTTAGTACTGTCATTCATACTAAAGCCTTAGTATAGAGTTTTTTTTACATTTTGTACATAGAAACACTACAACATCTGAAAAAAAGAGGCGAAATTCCCGCCCTAAAACAACCGTACAAGGCAATGCAAACTGTACGGGGAGCGAACAAGGCTTTTATGGCTCATGTCAGTATGAATACCTCCTGTTCTTTTTATATGCGTCGTTATGTTTGCTATTTTAGGTACATTATTCCCTAAAATCTTACTAAAAAAACATTTTACAGAAGCTGACATAGCATAAATTGTTTTCGCAAACATTTTTTTAGCTTTTAGTGCTTAAATTTGTTGACAAATACCCCCTTCTGATTTATGGTGGAATATATGTACAGGAGCTTTATTGGATTTGTTTGAAAACTTCAGATTCCAAAAAGGTCTATACCCATAATCAGGAGCAGCTATATGAACATAAAAGCTCAGGGCTCATTTTCAAAATTGAACGGAATGGATGTTTATAAAATCGAAAACTACGGCAGTATGGACGATTTTTTTATGACCATTACAAGTTCGTCTGATGTCTGGAACTTCTGCTGGGCACAGGGTGGCATTACAGCAGGACGAATGGACAGTAATCATGCAATCTTTCCGTATTACACGGCGGATAAAGTCAGTGATGCTTCAACCTATACAGGAAATTATACATGCATTGCTGTTGAACAGGATAGTAGCATTGAGTTTTGGGAGCCTTTTTCATCATTTCATGCCCCCTTGGTACAGAAGCGTTCTGCACAAAAAAATCTAAAACATACAATATATAAGAACTTTAATGGAACACAAGTCTGGTTTGAAGAAATCAATACCAGACTGCAACTACTATTCAGAACAGGTTGGACTTCCAGTGAAAAATACGGACTTGTAAGGACAAGCTATATAGAAAACTTATCACCTCAGAACAGAAAGATTTCTGTTCTCGACGGATGCCGTAACATCCTGCCTGCCTGCTGTACGTCAAAGTTCCAGAATGACAACAGCGTTCTGCTTGATGCATACAAAAAGACAGATTTGGACACAGATTCAAACATTGTTATGTTTACGGTGTCATCAATAGTTTCTGACAAGGCAGAGCCAAATGAAGGATTGTATGCAAATACATGCTGGTTTTCTACGACAGACAGAATAATCCTTGCAGAAGATGCTCCAGAACAGTTTATTGATATGAATTCACTTCCTTACTTTGAACAATTTAAAACTGAACACATCATAAAAGGAAAGAGGGGATCATGCTATATCTGCAGAAACACAAGTCTTACATCCGGTGCATCTGAAAACTGGTATCAAGTATTTGATACTGCACGTACTCTTCCACAGATAGAACAGTTAAAGTCAATACTAAAAAACCGTAGCAGTGCCTTAAAAGATCTAGAGACAGATATTGCAGCTGGAGACAGCATCATGACAGGATACATACAGGCTGCAGACGGGATTCAAGACACAGCAGATGCCATGGCATGTCTGCATCACCATGAAAACGTAATGTTCAACATAATGAGAGGTGGCATTTTTGCAGACAATGGAAAAATAAACACCCACGATTTCCTTTGTTTTGTTGCACAACGCAATAAAGATATGGTTCAACATTGCACAGAATATCTGAGAAAAAACAATGCATTACAAGATATTACAGAACTTATTAATTACGAAGAGTTCGAAAAAATTGTGAACAGTACAAATGATTCTCAGTTTATAAGACTCTTCCTTGAATACATGCCTCTTACATTTTCACGAAGGCACGGTGATCCAAGCCGTCCGTGGAACATCTTTAACATAAAGCTCAAAAACCGCAGCGGACTTCCTATTCTAAACTATGAGGGAAACTGGAGAGATATTTTTCAAAACTGGGAAGCTCTTGCCTATTCATATCCTGAATATATCAAGAACATGTGTGCAAAATTCCTTAATGCAATGACTGCGGACGGTTTTAATCCTTACAAAATCAATAGGCAGGGAATTGACTGGGAAATACCTGATCCAACAAATCCTTGGGCACAGATTGGCTATTGGGGAGATCATCAAGTCATCTATTTTGAAAAACTTTTGGAATTCTATGACAAGACAAAACGTAATGAACTTTTAAACGTAATAAATGAAAAAATATATACAAGTTCAAATGTTCCATATAGAATCAAGTCATATTCTGATATCCTAAAGAATCCAAGAGTAACAATAGAATTTGACAGGGAACTGAGCAATACCCTTAAAGACATGGAATCTCAGAAAGGTTCCGATGCAAAACTCATTCAGGGGCCTGATGGTCAACCTTATCTTGTAAGTTTTGCAGCAAAAGCATTACAGATAGTCATCAGTAAGATTGCTAATTTTGTTCCTGCAGGGGGTATCTGGTTAAATACACAGCGTCCTGAATGGAATGATGCAAATAATGCACTTGCAGGATATGGCCTTTCTGTTGTAACGCTATGCTATTTGTATCGATATATTTCACATCTGCAAGATATCTTTACAAATACTCCAGTAAAAAAAGTAACGCTTCCAAAAGTTGTAAAGAAATGCTTTTATGACTTAGCGAACCTGTTTAAGAATACAAATGTAGAATCTTGTGCACAAGACGATACAGAACGAAAATCATTTACAGACAAAGCAGGTCTGATTTTTGAAGAAGAACGCACGGAACTGTATGCGAACGGCTATGCATCTGGAGAAGAAGATGTTCCGTGTGCAGAAATAGCATCAATTCTTGCAAGTATTAACACACATCTGGAACATTCCATCAGATTAAACAAACGCAAAGATGGGCTTTATCACTCGTATAATACACTGAAAATAACAGATAAAGGCATGAAGGTGGAGTATCTGCAGGAAATGCTTGAAGGTCAGGTTGCAATACTTTCTTCAAATCTTCTTTCTCCGGAAGAAGCTCTTGATGTCGTTTACGCACTTCGTAACAGCAAAATGTATGAGCCGCATCAGAATTCCTATATGCTGTACCCTAACAAAGAGCTTCCTGCATTCTATGATAAAAATTGCATTTCCCCAAATGATGTTGCTCCACTTTCATCTCTACTGCAAAGGACAAAATGCCTTTATTTAGAAAAGGATATAAAAGGAGTTTATCACTTTAACCCAGAATTCAGGAACTCACATGTATTGAATGAATTCATACAGTCACAGAAAGAAATGGATAAACCTTCTGAAACAGAAAACAATGCTCTTTTTGCCTTATACGAAAAGACATTCAACCATCAATCTTTTACAGGACGGTCTGGAACATTCTATGCATACGAAGGTCTCGGCAGCATCTACTGGCACATGGTGTCAAAACTCCTGCTTGCTGTACAGGAAAATTTCTTTACAGCTTATGCACAACACAAGAAGAATATCACCGAACAGCTAGAACAGACTTATTACGACATAAGGAATGGACTTGGCTACAGCAAATGCCCGGAACTGTACGGAGCATTTCCCGCAGATCCATACTCACACACACCACACTTGCAAGGAGCAAAGCAGCCTGGCATGACAGGGCAGGTAAAAGAAGAAGTTCTTACACGATGGGGAGAGCTTGGTGTTTCAATAGAAAACGGCACAGCCTCGTTTAATCCGATACTGCTTAAAAAATCTGAAATAAAGGCAGACGGTACAATGAACTTTACCTGGTGCGGGGTACCTGTGACATATCATTTTACGAATAGTCATGCATCGGAAATTACGGTTACCCATTGCGGACAAACAGAAACTCGGACAGGAACATCCCTTACTGCACAGGAAACCAACGAACTATTTTTGCGTCATGGTAAAATCAATGCAATA
>CACXDK010000367.1 GCA_902766345.1 uncultured Spirochaetaceae bacterium
ACTGTGATTTGACGGAAAAAGATGCAGAGTTTCAGGTAAAGGAAGCTTTTACTGGTGGTGAACTTGTTCACGAGACACATCGCCTTGCATTGATGAATGCCATGCTTCACAACATTGAAGGCAAAATCGTTCTTGGCGATACCTTGAGCGAGAGCGGAAAAGCAATGACTGGCTACGATGTTGTTTTGACGAATCCTCCATTTGGCACAAAGAAAGGCGGAGAACGTGCAACACGTGATGACTTTACATACACTACAAGCAACAAGCAGTTGAACTTTTTACAGCATATCTACCGTTCGCTTCGCACTACTGGAACAGCACGTGCAGCGGTTGTCCTGCCAGATAATGTTCTTTTTGCAGACGGTGACGGTGAAAAAATCCGTGTGGACTTAATGAATAAATGCAATTTGCACACAGTTCTTCGTTTGCCTACGGGAATATTTTATGCACAAGGCGTAAAGACTAATGTTCTTTTCTTTACACGCGGAAAGACTGACGAAAACAACACAAAAGAAGTCTGGTTCTACGACCTGCGTACAAACATGCCGAGTTTTGGCAAAACAAATCAGCTTAAAAAAGAACATTTTGCCGACTTCATAAAAGCCTATACTGCGCAAGATCGCAGTTCTATCAAAGATGAACGATGGAACTGTTTTACACGCGAGCAGATTGCCCAGAAAGGCAACAGCCTTGACTTAGGGCTTATCCGCGACGAAAGCATTCTTGACTATGAAGATCTTCCAGACCCAATCGAAAGTGCCGAAGACGCAATTGCTCAGCTTGAAATGGCTGCAGATTTAATCCGTGATGTAGTGCAGGAGCTGAAAAAGACGGAATAAACTTGTTTTAGGCAATTGCTCCTACTGCTCCAAAAATGCCAAGGCTTGCAAGCATCATGATTACGCCAGCAAGAAGAACACCGAGACTTACGGCAATTACTGTATCTTTGAACTTCATGTCCAAAAGGCTTGCTGCTAAGGTGCCTGTCCAAGCTCCTGTTCCCGGGAGCGGAATGCCTACAAAAAGGAGAAGGGCAAGAAAAAGTCCTTTCCCTGCTTTTTCCTCAAGTTTTTTACCTGCCTTTGAGCCTTTTACTAAAAAGAAGGTGCAGATGCCGCCAATCAATTTTTTATCCTGTCCCCATTCAAGAACTTTTCGTGCAAAAAGGTAGATGATTGGAACAGGAATCATGTTCCCGATTATACATATTATGTATGAAGAGATGATTGGAAGTCCCAATCCCTGCGATACTGGAATTGCTCCCCTGAGTTCTATAAGGGGCACCATAGATATAAGAAAAATTGTAAGGTATTTTTTTAGCATGGGTAGCAGTATACTTTATTTTAAGCTGTGTGGAAAGTGGAAAAATAAAACTTGACAACTTCAACATAAGTATTTTACAGTTTTACAAGAAGATTTGTTTTAAACGAGCGGAGGTTTATCTATGAAAAAGTTTTTGTCTTTACGCCTTTTTAGGCTTTCAATATTTGCAATTCTATTGATTTTTGCATCACATTCACTTTTTGCGGCAGATAAAAACTGGGTTCAGGATGGATATCTGCTTTCTTCTAATGGCAAAATGCTTTCTATTAGCAGTTTTGTTACATCAATCAAAGATAGTATGGTTTCTTCTGGTGTTGAAACTATCCGCATATATAACAATAGCTATGCAGAGCGCTGGGCTAGGGAGCATGGCTGGAAGGTTTGTGCTGCAACGCCTGAATACACGGAATTTACAAAGAAACCTTCCCTTGCTTTAAAGGTAGACGGCATGGAAGCTGGGGATGAATACTGGAGCATAAAGCGTAAGAAGTTTCAGAATAACTGGATAAATACTACTAATGTTTCTGGTCCGTTCAGCAGTAATAAAGAAGCTCAGAATTATGAAACAATAAATGATGTAGATAAATCTTTCCTTGTTCCTTTTGACAATGGCAGCATGATGCTTGTGCGTGCTGAAACGGATTTGCTTGTTCGCTATCTGGACAAAGAGTTTAAGCAGACGAAAGAACTTAATATAAAGTTGGAACTTCCTTTGTTTGGCGGCTTTTTTGCTTCTGCAGATGGTACGTATTATGTTATTGTAGGCCGTGAAAATCAAAGAGATTCTGATAAATCCGAAGTAATAAGAATTATAAATTACGATTCTAACTGGAAAAGAATAAATTCCTGCTCATTATATGGGGCGAATACTAGTACTCCGTTTATTGGTGGGCTTCACTGTACGGAATTGGATAATCATCTTTATATTCGTACAGGACATCTCATGTATGCTTCAAAAGATGGGCTAAAGCATCAGGCAAACATGGCTATAGATCTTGATAAAAAAACAATGAAGCCTGTGTATACAATGTCTAATGTAAGCAATATAGGTACCAGCCAGTATGTAAGCCATTCCTTTAATCAGCTTGTTGCTACAAAGAACGGCACAATGGTTGGGGCTGATCATGGCGATGCGTATCCTCGTTCAATTGTACTTGGAAAGAACAAGAGGGCATTAAGTGAAAGCGATGGGGGAAACGGAGCATACAGCTATCAGCAAATATGTTCTATTCCTGGTTCTGTTGGAGATAATAATACTGGAACTTCGCTTGGTGACCTTGCTGTTTCTGATACTCATTATCTTGTTGCATATAATCAGGTATATGACGAATACTTTAAGAATAAAAATAAAAAGACAAGAAACATATTCCTTGCTTCTGTGCAGGATACTAAAGACGGATTTGCAAAGCCTGTCGTAAAAATGGTGACTGACTATGCGCAGGGGATGGATCCTGCCCGCACTCCGCATTTGGTTTGCTATGGAAGGAACAAATATCTTTTGCTGTGGACACGTCATACTACAGTATTTTACACGCCTGTTGACGGAACTGGAAAGACTGGGCTGATTCACAGCTTTGAAGGAAATCTTTCTGACTGTAAGCCTGTTTTGTGTAATGGTTTTATTACCTGGTATGTGACGGACGGCACGAATATTACATTTTATCGCATAGACTCTGAGCATATTGACTGGGGCTCACAGGTGGTGCGTGGTAAAGTTCAGGCATCTTCTGCTCAGACTTATGAGCCAGAAATTCCTCAGCCACAACCACAACCAGAACCAGAGCCTCAGCCTGAACCTGAACCTGAACCTCAACCCGAGCCAGAGAAACCTCAACCAGAGCCAGAGAAACCTCAGCCTGAACCTGAAAAGCCGAAACCCGAGCCAGAGAAAACAAAGCCTGAGCCGGAGAAGCCTAAGGAGCCTGAAAAGCCAAAGATTCCTCGTTCTGTGGAAATTGCAAAGAAGGGGCAGGCAATCTCATGTAAGAACTATGAATATGAGACTGGTGACTTTACTGATGTAAACAAATGCTATGTGTGGGATTTCTCAGAATATATATCTGATCCGGGGCAGTATACAATTCTGTTTAACTATCAGTCTGGCGTGGGCATTGTCATGTCAGAAGCTGCAATTCTTGTAGACGGAGAATTTTATGCAGCATTCCCTGAATCAAAGAAGATTGACAGGAACTCCCGAAAAGGAAAATTTATTTTTAATCTTCCTTCTAAAGCAAAGAAAGTGCAGTTGACGGCATACGTAAAGACGGTGGAAAAGGGTAAGTTCTATGGAACAATTGATATAATCCATGACATGACTCTGATAATTCCTAGGGGAAGAAAAGTCCTGCTTTATGAAGAGTTTAGCGAGCGTAAAGACTTTAACAAAGTGGTATTCCCAAATACTCTTGTGGAGATTGGAGGACATGCTCTAGAACGAACTCCTCTGGAAAAAGTAGAGATACCCGGCACAATAAAAAAAGTGGGCAGCTTTGCTTTCTTTGACATGAGGAATTTGCAGGAAGTTATCTTTAAGGAAGGGGTTGAAGAAATCGGCGAATACTGTATTGATACAAGGGATTACAATATGGTTACGGTTACCGTTCCTGATTCTATGTCTGTGTTTGGACGCTACTGTGTAACTAATAATTCTACTTGGATTATAAACAGAGGAAGCAAGGCGGATGAGTATGCCAAAAAGCAGCGCTTTGTTTCA
>CACXDK010000368.1 GCA_902766345.1 uncultured Spirochaetaceae bacterium
GGAGATTGCCTTGATCTTAGTCTTCATGTTGTCATCACCAGTATAGGCATTTACACGGATTCCTGCTGCCCTGAGAGTATCTGCGACTTTCTGTGCATAGTCATTGAAATCCTGTCCGACAGGAACAACAGCTACCTGCTCGAAGTGAAGCCATGCTGGGAATGCTCCTGCATAGTTTTCTATAAGGATTCCAAGGAATCGTTCCAGAGAACCGAGAACTGCACGGTGGAGCATTACTGGATGATGCTTCTGATTGTCTGCACCGATGTACTGGGCATTCAGTCTTTCCTCTGATGGAAGCTGATAGTCAAGCTGTATTGTTCCGCACTGCCACTGTCTTCCCAATGCATCTACAAGTGTAAATTCAAGCTTTGGTCCGTAGAATGCACCTTCTCCTGGCTGAATCTCAAATTCAATGCCACAGGATTTACATGCGTCTGCAAGAGCTGCTTCTGCTCTGTCCCAAGTTGCATCATCACCAACATGATCTTCTGGACGAGTACTGAGCTTTACAAGAAGGTTTTTGTCAAAACCGAAATCCTTGTAAACATCTTTGAGCAGACGGCAGAATTTTGCAACTTCGTCTACAATCTGTTCATCTGTACAGATGATGTGTGCGTCATCCTGAACAAAGCCGCGAACACGCATGATTCCGTGCAAAGTTCCGCTTGGCTCGTTACGTACACAGTGACCGAATTCTGCAAGACGCAGAGGAAGGTCTTTATATGAGCGTGTGCGTGAGTTAAAGATTTCAAGAGCACCAGGACAGTTCATTGGCTTGATTGCAAAAAGACGCTTTTCACTTTCTGTAATGAACATGTTCTTCTGATAGTGTCCCCAGTGACCAGAACGTTCCCAAAGGGTGCGTGGCATTACTGCTGGGGTGTTTACTTCAAGATAACCGTCCTGAATAACCTTTTTACGCATGTAGTCCTGTAGAGTTACATACATTGACCATCCATTAGGATGCCAGAAAATCTGACCCGGATCTTCTGGGTCAAGGTGGAACAAGTCCATCTGAACGCCAAGTTTGCGGTGGTCACGCTTGTCTGCTTCTTCAAGCATTTTCAGGTAATCTTTGAGGTCATTAGGCTTTGCAAATGCAACTGCATAAACACGGCTAAGCATTGTACGGCTGGAATCGCCACGCCAGTATGCACCTGCCATTTTCATGAGTTTAAAGCTCTGTGCGTTTATTTCTTTTGTGTTTGCCAGATGTGGACCACGGCAAAGGTCTGTAAAGGTGTCCTGAGTGTATGTAGTTATGGTCTCGTTTTCGGGTAAGTCATTAATCAATTCAACCTTATATGGCTGATCCTTAAAGAGTTCGAGTGCTTCGGTTTTTGAAATTTCCTTGCGGACAAAATCAAAGTTTCCAGCAAGGATTTTTCTCATTTCCTTCTCTACAGCAGGAAATGCATCCTCTGTAAGCTTGTTGTCTGCTGGAAATTCGAAATCGTAATAAAAACCGTTCTCGATTGCAGGGCCGATAGCTATTTTTGTACCCGGATACAATTTGAGAATAGCTTCTGCCATAACGTGTGCCAAGCTGTGGCGCATCATTTGTAAATGTTCATCAACTGCCATTCAATTCACCTTTCAGTTAAAATAATGATAGTTCTATAGAATAATGTTTTTTTTTCGTTATATCAATAGTACGAATCTGTACAGAAAAATGGATAATGTGCTATTATAATTAGATACATCATTGTGAAAATGTAGCTTTGAAATAAAAGGGTGAAGTATTGCAATTTGAATTCCGATAGTATGTAAGGGATTGTGGATTCTATGTTAATAAGTTTTTGTAGGGGTAATATAAATGGACAATGCTAATCAGGATGAAAGTTTTAATGCCAAAGTCATAAAAGCTATTGATAATAAGGTGGCCTGGTTTGACTCTACAAAGCTTGTCCAGGTTCAGGACAGATACAGGAATCATCTTGTTTTCGTAAAAAACATGTTTGATTTATTGCAAAAGCGTTCTCTTGTTATTCCTGATCCATATAAAAATGAACGTCAAATTTCAAAAGTTACCTGCCCGGATGAAAGTCCGTTTAATGAGAATGACCGTGCTCAACAGCTTGGAATAAGATTAAATGACTACGAAACTATGCTTGATTACATCTGTAATTACATGAAGTTCTCCGTAGACCAGCTTACAACTGACAAAATAAAGAAACTTCTTGAATTCAATAATTCTTTTGTATGGAGCAGCCTTACAGCATCTTCTAGTAGAGTAAATACTCGTGCTCTTGGAATTGCCCTTTCGGAATTAAAAAATTCAGGCATGGGCATGGCCGTAGGCATGTTGTTTGACGGACTTGAAAATACAGCCCATGAAATTGATGATATTAACAAAGCCCTGAAATCACTGGGAAATTTCCATCGTGAACGTTATAAGGGGGAAATTCGAAAGAATATCATTGCAGACAGACGTTTTAACAGCGCTGCAATGGGTGATGCTTCTTCTCTTATGGCTGAAATAAAGCGTCTTCTCCCAATATGTCTGCCTAAGAAACCTTTTTATCAGGAACTTGTTCAAGAAATTGTAGACGAAGAAACAGCTCTTGCAAAAGATGAATTGCGCAATAAGGTATTGAAGCGTCTTTATGTTGAAGATAAAACAGAAGCTACTAAAACTGCTTCTGTTGATACACATGAGATAATCATGTCTGCCATTCGCTTTATTGGTTCTCTTGCAGAACAGTACAATATTGTTCAGCAAAAAATCATTGTAAATCATGATATATTGCAGTCTGAAAGTAATGGATTTAAAGATAAACTGATGAAGCTTATCCGTAAAATTTTTGGTTTGTCGGAACCTCAGGTTGAATATGTAGTTTCTGTTGCAGAAAGAGGAAAAGAATCCCGTAAAGAGACCATAAATTACAGTAAGTTTATGGAAAATCTTGTAAAACGTATTACCTACTATGGTTCGCTTACTGAAAAAAATAGTCCTAACTATCAGAGGATGAATTCTCAGAAAGATGATTTTATCTTTAACTTTGTAGCGAATCAGGTTACAGAAAATGGAAGACTTCATATAAAGCTTACAGCTTTGGATGACTTTTTTAAGGCAACTGCAACACCTGCAGATAGAGCTAAAATTAAAGGCATTAAGATGGAGTTGACCACTCTTAAAAATATTCTTGCAAAAGTAAATCAGTGCAAGGGAGAATATGCAGCCTATGTAGAGGAGGCTGAACAAATGAAAAAATTGGGGATTAAAGATAATGAATAAAAGCCGTAAGCTTTCTCTTTTTGGTGTAGCCGTTTTGTGTGCGGCATTTATGTCTGTACACGTAGCGTTTGCTTTTGATATTTCTGACGGCATTCCTAATCTTGAGGAACAGAGAGAACTAAGGCTTATCTCTATGACCCATCAATATGATTTAAATCCTCACACAGCAAATTATACATCTGAAGCTCAGGTTCTTTCTGGATTGTATGAAGGACTTTTTACTTATGATCCGCTTACTTTAGAGCCTAGAAATGCTCTTTGTGTGTCATATAAAATTTCTCGTACAAAAAAGCGTTGGACTTTTACTTTGAGGGAAGGTGCATGTTTTAGTACTGGTGAGCCAATTACTGCTTCAACTGTCAGGGATTCTTGGCTTAGACTTCTTGCTACTCCAAACGCTCCTTATTCTTCTTTGCTTGATTTTATTGAAGGCGCTCGTAATTTTAGAACTGGTAAAGGCATAAAAGAAGATGTCGGCATTTCTGTCCGTAATGACAAAACGTTGGTTGTACATCTTGAGGAACCTGCAGAGCATTTACCTCGCATTCTATGTCATCATGCATTTTCTATTGTAAGTTCTAAGCCGAATTCATATAGTGGTGCATTTACATTAAAATCTTACAAGAATAACACTCTTGTTCTGGCAAAAAATCCAAAGTATTATGATGCCGCTTCTGTTATTATACCTGGCATAACAATTACTCTGAGTGATGATTTGGAAGAAAATGCATATCAGTTTAATACAGGTAATGCTGATTGGATTACTGAAGGCAATGCTCTTGCTTCGAAAATAATTAATACAGATGCAATTCACATTGCAGCAGAATTTGGAACTTATTATCTGTTCTTTAAGATGGGCGATTCTATTTGGAACAATCCTGAGTTTAGAACCGCTCTTCTTGAAGCAATTCCTTATGATTCCTTGCGCAAGAATATCACCATGCCAGCAACTACACTGGTTTATCCTTTAGTGGATTATCCTCCTGTTCCTGGCATTGATGATTATGATACCGATGATGCAATTGCGTTGATGAATAAGGCTCGTGAACATGTAAAAATTCCTTATGATAAAAAGCTTACTCTGAAATTTGCTATTACTGATACAGAATTTATGAAAGATCTTGCTTCTCAGCTAAAGGCTGCATGGGAACCTCTTGGTGTTGACCTTGTTGTTGAGACAACAACCATGGAGCAGTATAACACTCTCATTCCGAGTTGGAATGCAGATCTTTTTGCGTATTCTTGGATAGGTGATTTTGCAGATCCTTTGGCATTTTTGGAGTTGTTTAGAAGTGATTCTTCATTGAATGTTGCTAAATATGATAATAAAACCTATGATGAATATCTTTTGAATGCATCTCGTGCAGATACTTCGGATGAACATTATATGTATTTGTCAAAAGCTGAAAAACTTCTTTTGGACGAAAGCATGGTTATTCCTATATATCATCCAATAAGTATGCATCTTATAGATTTGTCTTCTGTGGGTGGATGGCAGACCAATGCTCTTGATCTGCATCCATTTAAGTATCTATATATCAAGCATCAAACTTCTTCATTACCAAATCTTGTTAAATTGATAAAATAATTTTCATACTCAATTCATTTGATTAGTTCAGTGAATTGAGTACGTTTGTTATGCTTACTTGAATAAAACCAGCTCTTCCTGTTTTGTAAAAGTTATTTTCTTCCCAAGCTACATACATCTTTGTTCCTGCTATGGCAACTTCACCGTATGTATAACCTGCAGGAAGCAGTGGTAATCTGAATGCGCAGATTGGACTGTTTTCTTCATTTTTTCTTAGATATGTAGTTCCATCTGAAAATACAATTGCTTCATATCCTGAAACATTATCATTCAAACCTTTTGCATTGATTGTTGCACTACTGTTATTGCCTGGCTGATAGTAATTTACAGGACTTGTACCAGAGCCGTCTCGCCAGGAAACATAAAATGTAAAGTCGCTAGGAATAGAAGCAACCAGTGTTTTCAAATCTTCTGGTGCATCTGTAAATAGATGTGGCATATTGAGTGCTTTATATTCTTCTTCTGTTGCAGATTTAAATAAATAATTGTCAGACGAAAGAGCCGGTGAAAGCTCTGTAAGGTCAATTAAAGGCTGCCATGTGAAGAATTTAAATTCAACCTGACGTTCCATTCTTTTTTTTGCAGAACAAGTCCATGTGTAGCCATCCCAGAAAAATCCTACAATCTGTTCATCTTCCGTAAGATTCAGGTTTTTATATGAAACAAGTGGAAAGAACAGATGTGTATTCGGGTTAAATTCTACAAGAAACGGTTCTTTGTCAGTTTGTATGGATGTCTCATTAAAGAATGAACTGCGGTATAAATAGAATACGGGTGCTCCGCCACTGAAAACAAGCTGGTCTGCTGTTACTGACGGGAAAATCGAGTTGTCATTGTATACGCTTACAGCATCGTCTGTAAATGCTAGAATGCCAAGTCTATTTACTACGGCATAGGCTTTATATTGCGAATTTGAAATATATTTCTGTGGTACGCTTGCTGCGGAAGAAATGCGGACA
>CACXDK010000369.1 GCA_902766345.1 uncultured Spirochaetaceae bacterium
AGTAGGATGCATGCTTGCAGCAGGACAGTACTATCCTTATTCATGCCGTCCAGAAGATGTATGGACTTCTGTTTGCGATGACCGCAAGAACTACTTCTTCATTGACGTACAGAGCCGTGGTGAATATCCGTGCTATGCAAAAAAAGAACTTGAACGCAAGGGAATTAAACTTCCAATTCTTGAAGGGGATGAAAAAATCCTAAAAGAAGGAACTGTTGATTTCATAAGTTTCAGTTACTATGCAAGCCGAGTAAGTGCTGCTCCAGACACACCAGCAGACCGCACGACAGGCAATGCCATTATTCTTGGCATTAAAAATCCGCACCTTAAAGCTTCTGACTGGGGTTGGCTCATTGACCCACAAGGCTTACGCATTACAATGAATGTGCTTTATGACCGCTATCAAAAACCATTATTTATAGTAGAAAACGGACTTGGAACAAACGATAAAGTTGAAACTGATGGTAGCGTAATTGACGATGACCGTGTACAATATATGTCAGCACACATTCTTGAAATGGAAAAAGCTGTTGTTGAAGATGGCATTCCGCTCATGGGATATACCATGTGGGGCCCTCTTGATATTGTAAGTGCAAGCACTGGCGAAATGAAAAAGCGTTACGGCTTTATCAGAGTCAACAAAGATGATCAGGGTAACGGAGACTTAACACGCTCCAAAAAGAAATCTTTTGACTGGTACAAGCAAGTGATTGCTACAAATGGAGAAACTTTGTAAGGATTTTATATGAAACTTATTTTCTTAGATGTAGACGGAACATTAATTCCTTTTGGCACTTACATGCCGACAGCTTCTGCAGTGGAAGCCATAAAACTTGCACGGAAAAACGGACACAAAGTTTTTCTGAACACAGGACGCTGTCGCTGTGAAATTCACAAGGAACTTGAAGAGATTGGTTTTGACGGCATAATCTGTTCTAATTCGCTCTACATTGAAGAAAATAATAAAATCCTGTTCCAGAAAAACATTCCTGCAGAAAGAGTAAAAGCTCTTGCAGACTGGCTTTCAGACAACAAGGTCGGATTTTTCTTTGAAGGTCATAAATCGGTAATGGCAACCCCTCTTTATTTTGAGCAGATGATAGAGCGTTTTGGTGAAAAAGCCGTAAACCGACTAAAAAAAGGCTTCCCTTCAATAAAAGAATCCGACCTTTCGTATGACGATGTAGCAAAAATAAATTTTATTACACGTCATGGTCTGGCACAGAAAATCAAACAGGAGTTTAGTAAAGATTTTCAGATAAATGAATGGTCTTTACTGGGCGATGATGCAGGAATGGGAGAAATCACTCTCCACGAAGCAAGTAAAGCAGAAGGTGTTCGAGTCATTATTGAACACCTTGGTGCAAAAAAAGAAGACACTTATGCATTCGGCGACACCACAGGCGATCTTCCTATGATTAAATATTGTGGAACTGGAGTTGCCATGGGTAATGCCGAGCAGGTGTTAAAAGATGAAGCTGATTATGTAACCAGTGATGTTGATAAAGATGGAATTATAAATGCATTCAGGCATTTTGAGTTTATCTAGCAAATAAATTTCACTCTAAAGGAAAGGTAAAGCAGATGACGATTGTAAAGATTCTTAATAACAATGCTGTGGTTTGCACTTCAAAAGATGGCAAAGAAACTGTCGCTATGGGACGGGGAATTGCATTCCAGCAGAAAGCGGGAAATATCCTTGATGAATCAAAAATAGAAAAGTCATTTGTGTTGCAGACAGAAGAAAAAAATTCCCGCTTCCAGAAGTTCATAAAAGACATTCCTATGGAAGAAGTTTTCCTTGCAGAAAAAATAATTTCGTTTGCACAAACAAAAGCTAACAAAACTTTTGATGACGGCATATACATCACGCTTACAGATCATTTGAGTGCAGCTTTAGAGCGGGTAAAGCACAAAGTTAAAGTTACTAACCCTCTAACAAGTGCAATAAAAAGTTTTTATCCTTTTGAATTCCAGATGGGTGAAAATGCCATAAATATAATCAAAGAAGATACAGGCATTGCACTTCCAATAGATGAAGCTGCTTTTTTTGCAATGCATTTTGTTAATGCACAACTGGGCGATTCCGAAGCACAATTTGGGGCAGTACTTTCTTTTGTAGAAAGCATAAGCAACATTGTAAAACAGGAACTTCCAGAAACACTCGACCAAACTTCAATATCCTGGCAGCGTTTTATTACGCACATTTCTTTTTTTGCACAACGGCTTCTTTCAGGAAACGAAAAAGAAGAAAAGTTTGCACCGCTTTATGAAGCAGTTGCAGCTTCATACCCAAAAGCTCTTGAATGTGTAGAAAAAATTACAGCCTTTGTAAAAACCAGTTACAATCACACTGTAAATCTTGATGAAAAAACTTATCTTATGATTCATGTAAACCGTTTACAGCAGGAAGCAGGATTAGAATAATGTGGACAAGCATTGAATGTTTAAGGTTAGGTTCTCTTTGCGCTGGGGTTAATAATATAGAAATGATTTATAATTGTTTTACGCGGGTTCACATCCAAATTAAAGATTTGGAAAAAGTAACGGCGGACAATCAGGAAGCTTTAAAAAAGCTTCCGTATGTAAAGGGGCTTCTTATCCGAGGAGATGAACTTCAACTGATAATCGGCATGGAAGCCCGCAAAGTTGCAGAACTCTGCAATAAACATTTAAATAGATAGAATGACATGTTAGAGTTTTGAAGCTCATGGATTACAGCTATATCTTCCGTTCTGGAAAAATAAAAAAACATTCTCTAGAAAATGCAGGCTTTACAACTGTTGATGGAATAAATTATTCCGTGCGTTGTTTTATTGCAAACAATTCTTTTTATGCAGACATTGTTTTATCAGTAGACAAGCAAACTCTTACAGTTCAGCTCTTTGATGTTGCAACAGATGAAAAATATATTCTTTTTGACATGCCTAATGCACAAGGAGCTTTTGTAGCATCTCTTAGAGAAGAAGTTCGAAAAATTATAGACGACATTAAAGCTCAATGTTTTGAAACTAATGATTTAAAAGAGAAATACATTTCTTATTTAAAATCAAATTTTTCTGCCGAACCAGATTTTCCCTGGCAGGATACTCCCGACTATGGGGTATTCAGATGTAAAAATAAAAAATGGTTTGCTCTGGTTATGAAAATAAAGTACCGACAGTTAGGACTTACAAGCGATGAAGAAGTTTGGGTTGTAAACATAAAAGCCGATACAGATGCCATTTCAAATCTTGTTGACCACAAATCAATTTTCCCAGCCTGGCACATGAACAAAAAGCATTGGATTACCATCCTGCTCACAGCCGTAACAGACTTTGAAAAACTTTGTGAACTAACAAAAAGAAGCTATGAGTTGGTGAATTGAATTCAATAATGTAATTTTTCAGACTGAAAACTGTCAAGTTTTCGTACCGTGTACTGTAATGTTTTAGGACAAAAAAAGCCTAATGAAAGGGATTCATTAGGCTACACTATAGGGAGCATAATCTAGCTAGATTATGCTTTAAATCTAACTAGGATGTATTCATTAATCTAGCTAGGAAGAACATCCAATCTAGGTAGATTAAGATTTTATAAGCAGTTTTAAAATGAACAAGACCAGAATTAGCTTCTAGTCTTATTTTTTTATTATAGCAGATTTTAGAAATTTTGTCAAAATTTTCTTATGTCAAATTCTTTATTAAATGGAACTTTTTATTTCCTGTCGGAATGTCGTTAAGTTCTGCAATAATTTTATATCCGTGTTTTTTATAAAACTCTGGTGCCTGCCAACTCATTGTATCAACATGAACAGAATGGCATCCTCGTCGTACAGCTTCAGCTTCCGCAGCTTTCAACAATTTTGAGCCAATGCCACTTCTTCTACATTTTTCATCAACCCACAAAATATCCAGATGCATCCAGCCCCAGTAAGTTCCACCAAGCAGCCCTGCAATTACATTTTTATTTTCATCATATTCAACAATGTTTAAAAGCTCATGATTATCAGGGCCAACAGCTTTGTTGTTAAATTCTTCCAACTTTAAATTTACAAAATCAATTTCTTTTTGTGACGGATTACAATTCATATTTTCTATTCTATAAAATAAAATTAACAATGACTACGTAGCAGACTGTTCCAGACAGAATGCTTAAGATTGTGTTTTTCTTCCACCAATGTGCAAGAACAATTACAAGAATGGAAACAATTTCCGGCAAGCCATGAACACCGCTCATAAAATCTACAGATTTCAGACAGAACACGACAAGCATCCCCATAATGGAATACGGCAACACTTTTCCAAGATACGCAATAAAGTCTGGCGTTTTTTTATTGCCACGAAAAGCTATGAACGGAAGAAAACGCAGCAAAGCTGTTACAACCGCCATTATTACTATATAGATAATTGCATTAATCATTTTTACATTTCCTTCCTTTTACAAGTTTAGCGACAGAAAGCACGGCAAGAATTAAAATCATAGCTGGAATTAAAAAGCCCCCAGCTCCAAAAATGATAATGCATAAAACAGAAGCAATCAGTCCGACAATTGCCGCAAAGTGAGAATCGGAATGAACCCACTGATCACAAAACACTGTAACAAAAAGAGCCGTAAGTGCAAAATCAATTCCTTCAATACTAAATGGAAGAACTTCCCCAAGCACAGAACCGATTACACTTCCCGTAACCCACCAGCAGTGATTAAAAAGCGATACAAAAAAATAATAATCATGCTCATGATCCTTATCATTTTTATAGCCGTTACATACAAGGGAATAAGTTTCATCAGTCAATGCAAAAATCAAATAAGGCTTTTTACTGCCAGCATTTTTGTAACGGTCAAGCATTGAAATGCCGTAAAAAATGTGGCGGGCATTTACCATGACTGTTGTAAGAGCCACTGTAAGTAATGAAACAGGTACACCGCTAATCAAATCTACAGCGACAAACTGCATAGATCCAGCATACATAAAAAGACTCATTCCAATAACCCACAGAACACCGAATCCGTGAGCATTCATTAAAAGTCCAAATGCGATTCCAAGAAAAACATAGCCTGCCAATACAGGTATAGTTGCAATAAAAGCATTTTTTAATGTGTTATTTTCTTTCATATATTAAGCTAGCGTAGCAAACAAAATTGTCACTTGTCAACAATTTTTTTTGATTTATCATAATTTTATGGTTGTCAACATAACAAATGCAAAAGAAAAACAGCAGATTGTAAAACACATTCTTGAAGCACTGCCAGATATATGTAAGTAATGTCGTTATAATATAACTAACTGTGATTCATTCTCTTTTCACAGCGGAACAAACGTCTATTCATCTGATCATCCTTGTTATTTCTTGTTGATAATTTATGAGATGATACAGTTTCATTTCTGCACATCAGTGCATACAAAACAGGAATAAGCACAAGCATTACAAAACCTACCATTGTCATTATAGAAACAGTCTGCCCACTCAAAAAATAAATCAAAAGGACACCAATAAACATAATTGCTCAATTCTCATATTTCAAACGTAAGTCGAAGGCTTTTTTAGAACTGCCGTTAAAGCCAAGTTTTTCATAAAACTTATGAGCTTCTGTTCTTGCAATGCCACTTTGTAAAATTGCCTTGTAGCAATTGTTAGCCCTTGCAACATCAAGGGCTTTTTCTATTACTTTTTTAGCAAGACCTTGTTTTCTGTAGTTTAAATCTGTTACAACATTTTCTATAAAACAAATTGGCTGACCAAAATTTGTAAGGTTTGGAATTATCAAACAATAACAGGAAGAAACAACTTGACCATTATCTACAGCACCAAAGTATTTTATGTTTTTATTATTTTCAATTTCAGCTTTCCAAATATCAATTGATTTCTGCAGAGAAATATCTTTATTTTTTTCATCCAGCTGAGTGTATAATTTTATGAGAGAGTACAAATCTTCTACTGTCAATTCGCGAATTTCCATTTACAGATTCCTTTTTTAAGTTTTAAATATTATAACTTGCAAACTACAGAATATCAATCATTTCTCCGCTCAGTGCTTTGTTCATACTTCTTACGGCACAGAATTTTCCGCACATGCTGCACGTATCGCTGTGGTCATCTTCTGGTAGTCTTGAATCGCGAATCTGTTTTGCAGTTTCTGCATCCAAAGCACATTCAAACTGTTTTTCCCAGTCAAGATTCCTACGGGCATCTGCCATCCTATCGTCAATTTCTCGAGCATACGGAATGCCTTTTGCAATGTCCGCAGCATGTGCTGCAATTTTTGATGCAATAATTCCCTGTCTAACATCATCAAGATTTGGCAATGCAAGATGCTCAGCTGGGGTTACATAACACAAAAATGCAGCTCCGTTTGCAGCAGCAACAGCACCACCAATTGCAGCAGTAATGTGATCATAACCAGGAGCAATATCTGTTACCAAAGGACCAAGCACATAGAATGGAGCTCCAGAACAGATTGTCTTTTGAACTTCCATATTTGCCGCAATCTGATTTAACGGAACATGTCCAGGACCTTCAACCATAACCTGCACATTATGAGCCCAAGCTCTTTTTGTAAGCTCACCAAGTCTGACTAATTCTTCAATCTGACAAACATCAGTTGCATCACTGAGACATCCTGGTCGGCAAGCATCTCCAAGTGAAATTGTAACATCATGCTTTTCGCAAATTTCAAGAATGTCATCGAAATACTCGTAAAAAGGATTTTCCTGTCCTGTCATTGTCATCCATGCAAAAACAAGACTTCCGCCCCTGCTGACAATATTCATTTTACGCTTATTATTTTTTATCTGCTCAATTGTTTTACGTGTAATTCCACAATGAAGAGTTACAAAATCAACACCATCTTCTGCATGAAGACGCACAACATCAATAAAATCTTTGGCTGTCAAGGTACTTAAATCGCGCTGGTAATGAATGACGGAATCGTAAACAGGAACAGTTCCAATCATGACAGGACATTCCTTTACAAGTTTCTGTCTGAACGGCTGAGTATTTCCATGACTGGAAAGATCCATGATTGCATCAGCACCCAAGTCCACGGCACTCAATACTTTTTTCATTTCAAGGTCATAATCTTTACAGTCTCGCGAAATGCCAATATTTGCATTAATTTTAGTACGTAACATGCTACCCACACCTTCAGGTTTTAAGCAGGTATGTTTTTTATTGGCGCAAATAACAACCTTACCCTCAGCAACAAGTTTTCTGAGAGTTTCTTTGTTCATTTTCTCGCTTTCTGCAACTTTTTCAAGTTCTGGAGTAATAATACCTTTTCTTGCGGCATCCATTTGTGTTGTAAAATTTTTGTTTTCGTTCATATTATGCTCCCTATAATTTTTAACCTACTCAGTTTGTAAATTCCATAAATGATTTAAAGGTCCAGAACCTTTTCCTAAGTCAAGCATTGCTTTTAATGCACCGTTGATATATTCCTTTGCACAATGAATTGAATCTTCAAGAGATTTTTCCAAAGCAAGATTGGCACAGATTGCACTTGAAAGAGTGCAACCTGTACCATGAGTGTTAGGATTATTTATTTTCTCAGCTTTGAACCATACACCATTCTTTCCATTAAAAAAGAAATCGCAAGAATCAGATGTGCAATGGCCACCTTTTAAAAGAACATTGCTTCCAGATTGCTCATAAATTTTCAAAGCAGCCTGTTCCATGTCTTTTTTATTGCAAACGTTCAAGCCCGAAAGAACTTCTGCTTCGGGAATATTTGGAGTAATCAAACTTGCAAGAGGAAAAAGTTTTTTCTGCAAGATAGAGATTGCGTCTGCATTAAGAAGTCTTGAACCGCTTGTAGAAATCATAACAGGGTCTAAAACAATATTTTTTGCCTCATAAAATTTCAAACGGTCTGCAATGACTTCTATGATGGACGCAGAACTTGTCATGCCTATTTTTACAGCATTGGGGGGTATATCCTTAAAAACTGCATCCATCTGTTTTTGAATAATGTCATCAGACACATTCTGAATGCCGTAGACACCGCAAGTATTCTGTGCCGTTACAGCTGTAATAACAGACATGCCGTAAATTCCAAATGCCGAAAAAGTTTTTATATCTGCCTGAATTCCAGCACCTCCGCTGGAATCGCTTCCAGCAATTGTAAGTGCAGTTTTCACTGAGCCGTTAAGCATCAAGAATATTCCCCACCTTCACACGAAGTTCTTTTGAAGCATTCGTTATGTCCTTCTGGGCAAATATTGCAGTAATTACCGCAAT
>CACXDK010000370.1 GCA_902766345.1 uncultured Spirochaetaceae bacterium
ATTCTAAAACTTATTAATATGAATACCAATAATTTTGAAGAAGTCCTTTCTGTAAACGTAAAAGCTTCTCGCAGTTACAAGGGGTATGGTAAGAATGAAGTTTATAGTGTTGGACGCTTTCCTTTGAAATATAGTTCATATACTGAATGTCTTAATTCAAAGTTTATTGCACCAAGGCAGGGGGCTGTTGAAAAAGGTTCTAAGCAACTTTTTGCAATACAGTCTAAGGATTATACAGGCTTTGCCATTATTATAAATGGCACTGAATGGAACATGTTCAATTATAATACTTCTACAGGGTGCTACGAATTGGAACTTGAAGTACCAGATGTTGACTCTTTAACAATTATGGGAACAAAAAATAAACGCCAGTTTGATGGTGTAATAACTTTTGCTGTTCGCTAATGCAGATAGGAGAAAGATGAAAATGAAGAAAATGATATTGCGTTGTGTATGTGTTTTTGCAGTGTTGTTTAATTTTGCCATGCCAGTGTCTGCCGGCAAGAAGTTTGATTCACTCAAAGAGGCAATCAAGAAAGAGGCTAACAAAGAATCTAAGAAAGGCTCAAAGAAAGAGTCTTCTAAGGAAAATAAATCTACAAAGACTTCAAAATACAAGCGTGAAAATGTAGATACTGAAATTTGGGATTTGTCTGTTCTTGATACAGCACGGGATGTTGATTACATGGATGAAATTGAAAAGGATATTGTCCTTGAAATGAATATGGCTAGAAGTAATCCTAAGAAATATGCAGAATTATATATTGAGCCAAGAATAAAGAAATTTAACGGAAATATGTATGCTGGAAAAATGATGACAAATGAAGGTGCTGAGGTTGTAAATGAATGTGTAAAATTTATGAATGGGCATAAACCTCTTCCTGTTTTTGTTCCGTCAAAAGGTTTGACACGGGCTGCAAAAGACCATGCAGACAGTCAGAGTTTGACTGATCAGGCAGGACATACTGGCACGGACGGAAGTGATCCGTTTACACGAATGAAAAGATATGGTTCATTCAATGGTGCATCGGGTGAAAACATTTCTTATGGTTCAAAAACTGCGAGAGAAATTGTTGTTACTCTTCTGATTGACGATGGCGTAAAAAGTCGCGGCCACAGAAAAAATATCATGCACAAAGATTTTACTGCGACAGGAATTGGATTTGCAAATAAGCATAAGCTGTACGGTTGCGAATGTGTACTTGATTTTGCAGCTGATTATAAGGAAAAAGAGTAGTGGATAGGGCTATTATGAAAAAAATGCTTCGGAATTATTTACTGTCTTTTCTCTTTCTGGTTGGGCTTTCTGCACCTGTGTTTGCAATACGGTATGTGGATGTGTCTTCTGTAACAAACGTGCCTTTGATTACGGTAAAGAATATTGAGGACTTTGAAACATTAATAGATACATATAAGCCTTCTGTAGTATTAAGGACAACATCGGATTTTGTAATAATGGCAGATGGAACTTATTTTGTTTTGCCGAGAAAAGGATTTGCAACTTTGCAAAAATACTGGGAATCAACAGAAATGATTGCTTCTATGTCACAGAAAGAAATTGTAGAAGCAGCTGCAGGAACTGGTGTTTACTGGACAGTGCATTCTCATATATTTCATCTGTATGAAGATTGTCCTAATCTGAACCGTTCTGAAACACTCATTACAGGTTCTGCACAGGAAGCTGTTGATGTTGGGAAAAAATATTTGTGTTCTGCATGTGAAAAAAGGTATCGAGGTACGTCAGAGGTTGCTATACCTATTAGTGAAGAATATACAATTCAAAAAGATGTTTATGAATGGTATACTTCCCTAGATCAAATTCGTACGCAGACAAAAGATGCAGTTCCTGCAAGTGTTGTTGTTCAGGTTGCTTTGGGATATAAAAAGAACGATAAGATTGCACGTAAGGAACTAAAATTTAGGCGTATGGAAATAATTGATTTTCTAAAAAGATTTCTTTCTTCTAAAACTCAAGAAGAACTAAGAACTGAGAATGAAGAATTGCTTAAGCAGCAAATACTTAATCATATTAATGATGATATTCTGACTAATTCAAAAATTAAGGCTGTGATGTTTACGGCAAAAGATGTTGTTGCTCAGTAAGAAGTTTTATATAATTTATTCATATACAAGGCAATAATAAAATGCTTACTCTATA
>CACXDK010000371.1 GCA_902766345.1 uncultured Spirochaetaceae bacterium
AAAAGACTTATATCAAAAATGCCCTGATGGGTTTCGCCATCGGAAGGAACAGCACCGCAACGGTCAAATACAAAAACTACATGCCTGTTCTGTAAAGCAATATCTTCTATAATTTGGTCTACTGAACGCTGTATAAAGGTTGAATAAATGGCAACAACTGGAAGATGACCGCCAGCAGCAAGGCCTCCTGCAAATGTCACTGCATGTTCCTCTGCAATGCCTACATCAAAAAAACGATCCTTGAAGTGTCTGGAAAAAGCATCAAGCCCTGTTCCTTTGGACATTGCAGCTGTAATAGTTGTAATTCTACTATCTTTTTCAGCCAGAGCTACAATCTTACGGCTGAAGGCTTCTGTAAAACTGAGCATGTCGAATTTTTCCATAACACCATCCATGATGTTAAAGGCACCAACTCCATGAAATGAAGCTGGATCATTTTCAGCAGGGCTATAGCCCTTGCCTTTTTTGGTAACAACATGCATAACAACAGGCTTACGGATTTTCTTAACACGCTGTAGAGTACGTTCCATCTGTTCTATATCATGACCATTCAAAGGACCTACATATTCAAAGCCCAAGTCTACAAATAAATTATTGGTAAGCAGAAGGCCTTTTAAGCCACGCTTCATACGGAATATAAGCTTTCCGACAAATCTATTGAAATAAGGGATTTTATCTACAAATCTATCTATTTTATATCTGATTGTCTGATACGGCACAGACATGGTAAGATGAGAAAGATATCTAGATATAGAACCTGTATTAGGGCTAATGGACATCTGGTTGTCGTTAACAATTACAATTAGATTTTCTGAAAGCTGACCAGCATGGTTTAATCCCTCGTATGCCATACCGCCAGTAAGAGCTCCATCTCCAATAACGGCAATAACTTTGTCATTTCTTCCCTGCAACTTCCATGACGCAAGAAGTCCGAGAGCGGATGAAATAGAAGAAGATGCATGACCTGCATCAAAAAAATCATGAGGGCTTTCTGAAATACGAGTAAAGCCAGACATTCCGTTTTTTGTTCTTAGAGTTGGAAATATATCATAACGCCCAGTCAAAAGTTTATGAGGATAAGACTGATGGCTAACATCCCATATAATAGCATCTTGAGGACTGTTAAAAACTCGGTGAAGAGCTATTGTAAGCTCAACAACACCAAGATTACTGGCAAGATGTCCTCCATTCTTTCCGACAACCTCAATAATCTTGTTCCTCATTTCCTGTGCAAGAATTTTTAATTTTTTTTCTGGTAGCTTTTTTAAATCCTCAGGAGAATGAAGTGTTTGCAGAAGCATAAAAAACTCCTTAATACCAAGTATAAACTAAAAAAGCCGGGACATACCCGGCCGCTAAGGATTTACATCCTCTGATTCGGTGCACAACAGTTACACATTACTTGCTTCTATGACGATTACGTCTAAGCATCTTCTTACGCTTATGTGTAGCTATTTTTGCGCGCTTTCTTTTCTTTCCACAAGGCACGATAGGACTCCTTCAAAATAAGTGACTTATATTATGAATTGTTTTTAAAATCACGTCAAGTAGTTCGAAATATTTCTTCCATACATGACAGATAACTGTTTTAGAAGGTCAGCTTCTTTTTTATCAAGCAAATCTAAATCCATACGCCAAGCCCAATTAGAACCTGTAGTTGAAGGCATATTCATACGCCCCTCATTACCAATGCAATATATATCCTGCAAAGGTATAATGCAGGTCTGTGCTGTAGAAGCAAATGCCGCACGAATCAGTGCAGATGTAAGTTCTTTTACACTTGCAGTTTCTGAAAGACCAAAATAATTCCGCACACTCGTACGACATTCTTCAGAACAGGTAGCAAAGTATCCCACAGTAGTATCATTATCATGAGTTCCTGTATAAACAATATTATCAGGACTTACATAATTATGCGGCAAATCTTTATTTTTAGAACTTTCCTCTGTCCATTTATCATTATTAAATGCAAACTGCAAAATCTTCATTCCTGGGAAACCACAATCTGTACGGATTTTTTCTACTTCATCAGTAATAACACCAAGATTTTCTGCAATAATAGGAAGAACTCCGAGTTTTGCCTTAATTGCATCAAACAAATCTTTTCCTGGACCTTTTATCCATTCACCTTTTATGGCATTAGGAGAACCATAAGGAATCTTCCAGTAAGCTTCAAAACCGCGGAAATGATCTATGCGGATAATATCAACAAGAGACAACATCTGTTGTATACGATTTATCCACCAAGAATAATTATCTTTTTTTATTGCATCCCAGTCATACAAAGGATTTCCCCACAACTGACCTGTTGCAGAAAAATAATCAGGCGGAACACCAGCACAAGTTTTCTGGAGCAGAGTATTTTCATCAAACTGGAAGAATTTTCTGTTTGCCCATACGTCTGCAGAATCTGCAGCAACAAAAATTGGAATATCACCTATTATTTTAATTCCAAGAGAATTGGCATGTTTTTTCAAAGCTTTCCACTGTGTAAAGAAAAAAAACTGTATAACCTTTATCTGCTCTATATCATCAGTATGTTCAGCATCCCATTTAGAAACAGCAGACATATCATGAGAAGCCAAATCTCTTGGCCAAAACTGATTCCACATACTTGCTGTTCCAGATATGCCTTCTTTTTGAGCTTTTGCATCATAGAATTTTTTTATGCTTGTATAATCTGCATAATTATTCAGCCATATAGAATTATCATTTTTAAATGCTTCGTATGCAGTTCTGTCTTTCTGATTACAGTTTTTCAAAAAATAAGCTGCACAAGTATAAAGAAGTGGCATCTTCCACCATACTACAGAACCAAAATCAACTTTTCCGCTACACTTTATATAATCAGGAGGAACTACATCTTCTTTTACTGCCCATCCTCGTTTTACCAAATCATCCAAATCAATAAGCAAAGGATTTCCTGCAAATGTAGAAAAACTTGCATAAGGACTATCACCATATCCTGTAGGTCCAAGAGGTAGAACCTGCCACAATGTTTGTCCTGCAGAATGCAACCAGTCTACAAACTTAAATGCATGAGTTCCCATAGTTCCTATTCCCGGTGTTCCAGGCAAAGAAGTAATATGCAGTAATACACCGCTGTTTCTTTCGTTCATATAAAGCTCCTTATATACAATCGCCCAAACACCAGAAATAAGATTAGACCTGCAAGAATACCGACAGTATCCTCACAGGTCTTGCAAAACTTATTCAGTAGGGCGTTTCTTTAATTTATCGCTATTAACAACAGCCTGTCCTTTTCCAGCCTTCTGTTCCATCATAGCACGAACTTTTGAAGGCAAACCGAACAATGTAATAAAGCCATCTGCATCCTTATGATCATACAAATCACCAGTAGCAAAACTTGCAATACTTTCATTGTAAAGGCTATAAGGAGAAGAACTTCCTGCTCCTCTCATAGTGCCCTTATACAGTCTGAGTTTTACCCATCCTGTAACATTTTCTTCTATTTTATCCTGGAAAGCCATAAGACCTTCCATTAAGCTTGTAAACCACTTTCCGTCATAAATAAGTTCACTTTCGCGAAGACTTACATGCTGCTTAAAGTGATATGTGTCACGATCAAGACAAAGATGATCAAGCTGCTCGTGAGCATACATAAGAATTGTTCCGCCTGGAGTTTCATATACACCACGACTCTTCATTCCAACAACACGGTTCTCTACAAGATCAATTACACCAATACCGTTTCTTCCACCGATTGCATTAAGTTCCTGCATGATTTCAAGAGGAGACATCTTTTTATCATTTACAGCAACAGCTTCACCAGCAATAAAGTCAATCTTTACATATTCGCCATCAGAACTTTCTTCAGGAAGCTTTGTTTCCTTAAGCATGTTTTCCCATTTTGGTTCATTTTCAGTTTCTTCAAGCTCAAGTCCTTCGTGGCTGATATGCCAAATGTTCTCATCACAAGAATAGGAATTAGCCTTTTTCATAGGAACAGGGATATTCCTATCTTCAAGGAACTTCATTTCATCTTCACGGCTCTGCAAAGTCCACTTAGGATCGCGCCAGGCAGCTATCACCTTCAAATCAGGAGCAAAAGCCTTCATTGCCATTTCAAAGCGAACCTGATCATTACCTTTTCCTGTTGCACCGTGACAGATTGCT
>CACXDK010000372.1 GCA_902766345.1 uncultured Spirochaetaceae bacterium
GAAAAAGTTCAGCAGGGACAGAATGTCGGTAGCAGTATAGGAAAGTATTTTGCAAACGAAAGTCAGAAAAAGGTTGATAGTGCAGATGTAGCACAGAGCAATTCTAAAACAGATAGAATGAGTTAATCTTATAAAGCAGTTCTGAAAACAGGACTGCTTTTTATTTGATTATTTAACTTGCTATTTCAAGTGTACTGTATTATATTTATTTACAAGGAGTACGTTATGGATAAATGGGAATATAAAGTTGTTGATTTTGAAAGTCCAGCTATTGCAAAAAGGGATAATTCAACAAGTATCGAAGATTGTGAAAATGAACTATGTATTTGGGGAGAACAAGGTTGGGAATTGGTTTCTGTAATACCTCATGGAACAAAAACAAAAGTGTTTTTGAAACGGCAGAAATCATAATTTCAGCTTTGTTTTTTTGTATTACATAACATTACGCTAAAACTTGATTTTTGAATAAATACAGTGTAAATTCTTCTTGGAGGTATCTTATGGCAGAAGCTCTTATGCAAATGTATCAGACAATGACAGCTGTTGAGCAGCAGGAACTCTATGATTTTGCATTATTCATTCTCTCAAAGAAAGAAAATAATAAAACAAATCCTCTTGATGAATTTTGTGGTGTTATAAATGATGAAGATGCTGCCGTAATGATGTCGGCAATAGATGATTGCAGGAGATTAGAGCCAAATGAATGGTAATCTTATGGATACCAATGTTGTTGTCAGGATTCTTAATGGTGATACAAATCTTGTTCAGCAGCTTAAACAATATAATAATCTTTGTTCATCAAGCGTTGTTCTGGGGGAATTGTTGTATGGTGCTGAAAAATCCGCACGTTCAGCAGAAAATAGAACCAAAGCAATCGCCTTTTGTTCCCGTTTTAAGCTATACCCAGTAGATAACAATGTTTCTGATGCCTACGGAACATTAAAACATAATTTGCTTGCTTCTGGTAATGTTATGCCTGAAAATGATATTTGGATTGCAGCAACAGCAATCGCAAATGATATGGCTGTCATTACCCAAGATAAGCATTTTGAACACATTCCCGGACTGAAAGTTATAAAACTATAACTTTCCCATAGATTAATTCTTATATTTTGCCATCAGCGATTTTACCATTTTTATAGTTCCTTAAAAATCAAAAATCTCCGGTGGATTCTTAAGCAATGCAGAATTTAGATTGTATAAAGCCTGACGAGTCGAATCGTCATTTATTTTCATTGTCGTTAATCTTGCAATAGCTCCGTTCAACATTTCCTGCATTGCATCTTTTTCCATTAGTGTTGCCATAATTCCTCCTGATTTTACTTAAGAAAATTCTTGAAACCGCCGCTTTTGGTATCCTTCCACTGCAGGTTGGAAAGAATTTCTGAAGACTTCGGAGCCTTGTCATTTTTAAATTGGAAATTAATAACAAGTTCCTCCTCTTCAGTATTTGCTTCTGCTACAGTTCCTCTTACTTGTTTTCCGTTCAACCACCATTCTTCATAATTATCTATATTATCGATAATGGCTGGCTCTGTTTCGCAGTGTAGAACTCCATTTCTCCAATGCTCAATGTGACTGGCATCTGAGGTTGAAATGGCCGGAATTAAAGTCCCATCTTCTGAAACTTCATCGTTCAGAAATCCGTCTTTGATAATTACAGTAAAATCACCATCGATAGTATATTTCCCGTTAGCAATTGTGTTATCGGGAAGTAAAATTCTTTGATGCTGATATGATTTGAAACTTTTCATTATTTATTATCTCCATCGAATGTTACACTGTAGCCGTATTCTTCGCTTCGTGACCAGTAAACTTTTACAGCCAGGTCTTTTTTATGACCGTATTCATCGGTCTTGCTTGTGAGTTTCTTATCTTTCTTTTCAAAAAAGTCCAGAAAGTATAATGGTTCAGGAATTCTTCTGTCCGGGAATCTGTTCCAGGTGATATAGCCGGATTCATAGCGTTTGTCATTTTTCTTATGGTCTGCAATGCTTTTAAATTTGTATGCTCCAAAAAACATATTGCGGAAGACAATTTCGTAGACAGTATTAGTTTCAATATCTACTGCATATCCGAAAATACCAGAACGATGAGGCAAGCCTTCTATGTAATCTCCGACAAACATGTAGTAATAATAATGTTTTGCTCCAGTTTCAGGCTGTTCCATCTTCATAAACTGCTTGTCATAGATTGTAATCTGACATTCAGCATTTCCATAGTTTACAGCTGTAAAACTGAAATAGTAATCTTGTGCTTCTTCGTGATTTTCGATTGTATGCAAAGCTTTGGACAGTGAAACGGGAATTTCGATAGTGTTTGATGGTGTGTTTTCAATTGCATTTGTTGTAAGGCAAGACGTAAAAAATATTGAGAGCATTGGAATAAAAGTTAATATAATATTTTTCATAAGTCTTAATTCTCCTAAGAATATATTTTGTATTCTTTTCGTTTTGAATAATCATTTACGATTTTATACGGAATGCCGTTTTCCCAGTATTCTCTGACATCCTTTTCTTC
>CACXDK010000373.1 GCA_902766345.1 uncultured Spirochaetaceae bacterium
CCGTTCCTGAGTTAAAACTGCAATAAAGTTTTCATCATTGTTATACATTTCTTCATGTACAATTACTTTTTCCTCTGGAAAAGCATTATGAATATTAGAAGCCATCTGTGCTAATAAAGCTCTTGAAGGTTCAATAATAATGACATTTTTTGAAGAGTTTCTTTTAATTAGATTTATAATTGATTCACTTTTTCCAAAAGAAGTAGGAGCTATAAAAGAAACATCAGTTCTTTCTTCATCTAATTCTTCAATTTTGTTTTCTGCTGTTTTTTGTTCAAATGTCTGTACGTAATCTTCTGTTGTGTATTTTTCATCAATAACCTCAACAGCATAAGAAGCAGCAAATGAATTATCTTTATTTAAATCATATAGTTTTTTCGTAATAGGATAAAAACCAAAGTTAGTTGAAAAATCAAATAAAGGTCTGTAGTCTTTTGTTTTTACTGCGTATTTCAAAAATATATAATATGCAAATTCAACATCTAATAAATCATGTTTTTTTTCATAGTTTTTTATTAAATAAATTGCAAGTTGCAATAAATATGACCAATCTTTGTTAGATTCTATTTTATCCGTATAAAGAGCTTTTATTAATTCTTGTTCAATACTATTTGAATTATCTTTGAAGCTTGGTTTATTTTTCATATGGTACTCCTAGATAATCCAAAAAACTGTTATATGATTTTTGTGTCGAACAAATAACAATTAAGTTCTTATATTCTTTATCTTTAAAATATTCTTCGATTTGATTTTTGATTATTCTAACATCATTAAAATCATCTGGTTCTTTTTCAGAAACAATAAAAACTGTTCCACAAGGGATTATATTATAATCTTTGATATCTGGGTAAATTTCTTTTACATATTTATCTGAAAGGTCTTTTAATAAATCTTTTATATCTTGTGATGATCCTGATGCTTTTGCATGATTAAATGCATTCCACCATGGGTCATTGGGTTCTTTTTCATTATCTTTTTTACCAGAAAATTTATTTAATAAATCTTTATAAGCTTCTTTTACTTTACTTAAGTGTGAAATATTTTGTGTTGTGTCAGCTCCTGATTTACTTTCTAAGAACCATAATGAATTATCGTTTTCTCTATAAACGCCGTCAAATCCTTTTTTTATAGATTTTTCTTCCAGGTTTGTATATAAAAATTCTTGATTAAAATTAAGTACATTCATAAATAAATGTAAATATAATTCTGCTGTTGCTCCCATGAGCCAATCCTGGTCATTAACTTTAGTTTTAAAAGTTCTAATAAGACGATCTTTAGCTAATTCAACTGTAGAATTGGAGTCCTTTCCTTCACATATTGAAACAAAATAAGAATCAAGCAATTTTCTTTGTTCTTTATCTTCAAGGTCAAGATGAAAAAAGAAAAAAGGAGTATCATTTGATAGAGTATCTCTATATGCAAGAAAAGGAGTTTCTAATTTTTCCATTGAATCAAAAAAGAAAAAAACAATTAAGATTTCTCCCTACAAAACTTTGCGAACAGTATCAGGGCTGTAAGTAGTAAATATCTGTTCAAAGTTAGTGATAAGGCTGTCACCATCTTTTGAGTTTGCCGGGTCTCGCATTACAAAATAGTATGGCTTTTCTTTGGCGATTTCTGTAATTGTTGCTTCGTCTACGGTGTCGTCAAAGCAAGCCATAAGGTAGTTACCTTCTACACAGAATACTTCTTTTCCATTAATTTTCTTTGTTTCGATTTTGCTTGAAAGCATGATGCCAAGGTCAAGCATGGTCTGGAAAAGCAAATCTTCGCCAGTGCGGTCTTTTTTAATGTTGTCCTTGAACAGTTCTTTTGTGTCGATATGGTCAGGTGTGTAGTACACATCTTCCATGTTGGTAGAATCACATTTGAGAACACGGAAACCGATGTCGAGTTTTTTCTTTTCGTCAGCGAACAATGAATCTTTGTCATTCTGAACTTGTTTCAGAATCTGCTGACCTGCACGGCGGATGCGTTCTTTGCCGATTTCACAGATGTTCTTATAGCCAGCTTTGTAGGCTTCGGATTTTTCGTCACAGAGTTCTGGCAGCTGAACCATGATAAATTTACGGTTGCCACCGTCTTCTGCGTTAAGTTGCATGACAGCGTGTGCTGTTGTGGCAGAACCTGAGAAGAAATCTAAAATAAAAGCTTGTTTATCATTTATTATTTTACAAAGGTATTTAATAAGACCAACAGGTTTTGCAAAATCAAATGGAATACTAAATGTTTTGAGCAAATCTGCACCTTGTCTATTTATATATTTATCAAGATAATTCCTAGGTAATGTTCCTGTTTCTTGTCTATCGGATAAATAACTTTTTGTATATAGATTCCATTTAGATTTATTGCCATTTTCATCGAATAACGGGGATGTTTTTGTCTCCTTAAAAACTATCATATTATTTTCAAGCATGTTTAGAACAGTTTCTTCAACTACTCTCCATCGTTTATTTTCTGGTGGTATACATTTTGAACCATCAGGACAATTAATAAAATATCTTGCATTTCTTGATCTTTCTAAAGTCAGAGAAGATTGAAATAAAGCAACATCATCTCTGTATTTCTGACCCTTTCTTGGACCTTCGTTTTCTGTTTTTGTATATAAACTTTCATCAACTTCACCAATAAACTTACTCAATAATGTAATATTTTTTGCATAACATAAAATCAACGCTTGGTGCAAAAAAAGTTCCCATATTACTTGCTGTTTTTGCTACACGTGAAATAATGGTAATTTTATTTTTTTCAGAAAAAATTTCATTACAAAAACTTGTAAGTGTATTTAATTCTTCTTCACCAATAGAAATAAAGATAACTCCGTCATCTGCCAGCAAATCCTTAGCCAGCTTTAAGCGTGGGTACATCATATTCAGCCAGTCAGTATGGAATCTTCCGTTGCTTTCTGTATTGGCTACAAGGTGGTTGCCTTCTTCGTCGGTCTGCCCGCTGTTTGCAATGTAGTCGGCGGCATCC
>CACXDK010000374.1 GCA_902766345.1 uncultured Spirochaetaceae bacterium
GAATTCAGTCTGCTTTTTACAAATTCTTCAGAAAGGCGTGCATTTTCAGTAGCTTTTTGCGCATAGTCTACCGCAAGAACATATTCTCCAGCATCAAAAGCCTTGTCAGCCTTTACAAAATACTGTTCTGCAAGTTTCTGATATGTATTGTTTTTGTAACTAAATCTTACAGCAAATGCAAAACCAGAGCACAAAAACATTATTACAAGAGGAAATAGAATTTTTCTCATAAAGACTTTCCTCCACCGACAGGAAGCTTCTCAGCAATTTCTACATAAGAAGCCCTTGCAGCAGAAAAATCATCTGCTTCAAGAAGAATTGCATTCTCATCTTCAAGTCCCTGAATTCTTTCAGACAGAGGATCTGTTTTATCAGCTTTCAAAGCAACTGCCTCGCTCTGCTTAACACGCTCTTTGGCACTGTTAATCAAAGCCTGTGCCTTCTGCCGTGCAGCAGATACTTCCTTATACAGCTTAGAGAAAATTCCACGTGCAGTAACATAATCTTCGATTGAATTTTCAATATCACCGTTTACATATCTTGAATCCCCGTCTCTAAAAGAAGCAACTCCATTATCGTAATCGTTCTTGCGTGAAACAGAAGCCTTAACACTGTCAGCCTGTTTCTTTGCTTTAAATGCGGCAGAACGCTCGTTATTTGCAGTTGATTTAAACACATTTGTAAAGTTCAAATCAGCCTTGTTCGCTTTTTGCAGGAAGTCATTACCTTTGTCAGAATTACCTTTTTCAAGCTCTGCAATATACTTTGCAGCGTCTCTATTTATGTCTTCAAGTTCTTCAAGAAGCTCGGCACCGTCGTCATAACATTTCTGGTTATTATATGCATAGCCCTTATCATCAATGCGTTCTTTCTTAGCCTTTGCCTGTGCATACACTTCAAGTCCCTTGAACAGGCTGTTCAAGTTTTCAAGAGCTTTCTTTAACTCTGGAGAGTTTTCACCAGAGGCAGCCCGCTGTTTAAGACGCTCAAAAGCATCATTTGCAGCATTATACAAATCTGTAAGAGAAGTATCCGCACCTGCATCTTCTGCATTGCGACGCGAGTTTTCAATACTATCAATAAGATTGTTTATCTGACTGTCAGAAGAATATTTTTTTCCAGTTGAAGTACTAGCAGAGCCTTTTCCAGAACCAGAACCATCTTTTGAAGAGGCATCCTTATCTTTGCCAGTATCTGTAGAACTTCCAGATTTAGATGAACCACCTGATTTGGAAGAATCTTTTGATGAACTGCCCGATGTTGCAGATGAATCAGAAGAACCACGACCTTTGCTTGAACCACCTGATTTTTTTGTTGATGCACAAGTAATAAAAAGAACACAGCACAGAGCCATGAAAACATTGAATAAGCGTCTAAGCTTCATGATTTCCCCCTTAAATCCCAAACCTATTATTACTTTTTATCGGCATCTAAATATGAATCATAATAATTTTAACTAATTATTCATTTATTTTAATAAGTATTGTATAATATATACTACGTTACTTTTTAAGGAGATTATATGGCAGACGACTTTCACTATGAGATTGTAGAAGAGCATGGTGTTCTTTCAGAAGGAAAGGGTGGTTGGAAAATGGAACTGAACCTGGTTACTTGGGGAGACAGAGCCGCAAAATACGACATCCGTTCCTGGTCTCCAGATCATGAAAAAATGGGCAAAGGCATTACATTGACAAAAGAAGAACTTGGTGCCTTAAAAAAGATTTTGAACGAAATGACAATATAATCAATTCAGATTAATCTTCATACACAGAAGGATACAGCCCGTTTTTCACAACAATAGCATATACCATCATTATAAGGCGTGTATCTTCCATGAGAGTTCCACCTTCCCTTATTGCCATATCCGTATATGCCAAAAGGGAAAGAACTGACGCTGTAGTACCTGGTCCCCAAATTCTTGCAGCTTTGCTGTACCGAGCAACGCTTTTCTTGCTTCCCAAGCCTGCAGCACGCAACTGAGCATCGGTAGGGGATTTTCCTCCAGCATACAATGTATGATACGTTCTTAATAATCTAAAACAGTATGTAAGACCCGCAATTATAGCAACTCCTCCCGAATCCCTCGACAGCCGTATTTTCTGCAAAATCAGCAGGGAAGTTTCAAGCCTTTCCTTAGGAGACTTCTGCTCATCAGCAAGAGCTTCAAACAATGTAAAAGCATTTTCTTCCCTATTGTGCGAAAGAATTTTATCTACATCATCAGAAGTAATTGTATAGCCTTTTTCAAAACAATAGAAAAACCTTGAACACTCACTTTTAAGGGTTTCAGTATTATTTTCCACCATGTCCAGAATGAGCTCTACCGCATCATCTGTAACAGAAAAACCATTCTTTCTAAAATAATTACGCACCCACTGAGGCTTTTGATTATCAAACATCTCCCAAAAGATTTTCTTATGGGAAGAAGGCACAGCACTTTCAATTTTCTTTTCAATGCCGTTTTCATCCGATTCCAAAATCAACACATTCGGACTGTTAACGGCATTTTTTATGTACTGAACAATAAGGTCAATGTCAGATTTTAATTTAATTAACTCGGCATTTTTAAGAATAATAAACAAAGCCGAAGAAAAAAGACTTGCATTCTGCAATTGTGAGATAACATCAGTAATACGTGTTTCTGAAGCATAATAGCGGTAAAAATCCACACCGCCATTCTTTTTTTCCGCCGCAGCCCTTATAGTAGCAACAGCATCACTTTTATCGCCGTTTTCAGGCCCTGTAAAAAGATATACTTCTGAGTCAGCCATATCAATATGAACGAATTATGCAAGAAAGAGTGCCGACAATGCGCACATCCTGACAGTAAACAGGCGGAATGCCTTCACACTCAGCCTTTAAACAAATCCTATTAGCTTCAACCGAATATTTTCGCAAAATAATGGAACTGCCTTTTATTACAGCAACAATCTGTCCTTCCGAAGCTTCTTCACAGGATTTTACAATGGCAGTATCACCTTTACAAATTCCAGCACCTGCCATGTCGGAATCGGCAATTTTAAGTGCAAAGTACGACAACTCTTTATTAATAAAAGGTTCTGAAACACCAATGCACCCGTCATAATTTTCTTCACTTAAAACAGGCAATCCATGAACAAGATTACCAATAACAGGAATTTTTGCAGAATATATCACATCATCTTTAGCATCCGCATATTTTAGGATTTTCATTGAGCGTGAACATTTAGAACGTTGTGAAATATATTCTTTTTTTTGAAGGGCAGACAGATGATCCTGCACTGCACGTAGAGAAATATCAAAATGCTCCCCTATTTCGCGGACTGTAGGCGGAAAAGAATTGGTTTTTAAATATTCCGTAATAAAACTCAATACTTCCCGCTGGCGACCAGTGAGAGCTTTCATGAATACTCCTTATTCTTCTTCAAATTTTGACTCAAACAGTTTTACAATAGCATCTACGGCATCTTTTTCATCTGTACCATCAACTTTAAGAGTCAATGTAGTATTATAACCAGCTGCCATAGTAATAACGCCCATAATAGACTTTGCATTCACAGTTGCGTCTTCGCGTTCTAAATTAATTTCCGATGAAAACTTATTTGCTGTCTGTGCAATTAATGCAGCTGGACGTGCATGTATTCCTGCTCTGTTGCGAACTGTCAAAATCTTCTCAATCACAATAAACTTCCTTACTATATTTTTTTTATTTCAAGCAATCGGCAAGACCTTTCAGCCTTACAGATTACCTTAATATGAATAATCACTGCCGTAATAAGCAGCCTGAGCCTGACTTGACTCAATCCATTTAAGCACGTTCTGATTAAACTCTCTTGCAGAGAAATGTCCCATAGACTTCAAGCGTTCGTTCTTTGCCGCCGCTTCAATAATAATCGGCATATTACGTCCAGGTTTTACAGGTAACTCAATAAGAGGAATTTTTACCCCGAGCAACTCAGTTTTATCAGTGTCCGTCCCCACACGGTCGTACACTTTATTCTGCTGCCACTCTTCAAGCTTCACAACAAGCTGAACTTCTTTCTGGTCACGGATAGAACCGACACCATACAAATCGGGAATATTAATAATGCCAAGACCACGAATTTCCATGTGGTGACTAATAAACTTTGCAGGACCGCTACCCATGATAGTGTTACCATTTACACAGCGAAGTTCTACAGTATCATCAGCAACAAGGCGGTGCCCACGCTCAACAAGTGCAAGAGCTGTCTCACTTTTACCAACACCACTTTCACCAGTCAAAAGAATGCCAATACCGAAAACTTCAACAAAAACCCCATGAATAGTCTTTTTAGGAGCAAATATATTAGACAGAACACGAAGAATGCGGTTAGAAAACTCTGTAGATTCCAAATCCGTCTGCAAAACAGGGCAGCCGGCAATTTCACACATTGAAAGAAAAAGTTCATCAGGAACAAGATTGTGTGTAAATACAATGCAAGGAATTTCAAAGCCTAAAAGAATTTCAACACTTTCTAAATTTTTTTCGTTAATAAGCTTTTTTAGATACGCAAATTCACCCTTACCAATAACTTGTACGCGAGAAAATGCAAACGACTCAAAAAAACCAGACAATGCAAGCCCCGGACGATTAATATCAGGAATAGTAATCTCTCGGGACAAGTAGTTTCTGCCACATAGACAACGCAGGTTTAGAGAATCATGTCCTTTTAAGTCCAAATCCAGTAGGTCTAGTACTGTAAATTTTTTATCAGACATGCGTGTAGTATACACTTATTTTAAAATAAAATGCAACACATCACATCAGCGTTTCTTTCCAAGATATGCGTCCCTGACAGAAGGATTTTCAAGCAGCTCTTTTCCAGACCCCTGCAGAACAATTTCTCCTGTTTCAAGCACATACGCAATGTCGGCAGTTTTCAAAGCCATGTTTGCATTCTGCTCAACAAGCAAAATAGTAACGCCTTTCTTATTGATTTCCCTGATAATTTCAAATATCTGCTGAACAATAAGAGGAGCAAGACCAAGCGAAGGCTCATCCAGCATTAAAATCTTAGGACGGCTCATCAAAGCTCTTCCTACAGCCAACATCTGCTGCTCACCACCCGAAAGCGTACCAGCAAACTGCCAGCTGCGTTCTTTCAAGCGAGGAAAAAGCTCGTAAACCCACTTCATGTCGTTTTCAATTACATCTTTTTCCTTGCGAAGATATGCACCTATTTTAAGGTTTTCCTGCACAGTCAAATCTGCAAAAACATGGCGGCCTTCTGGCGAAAGAGCAATTCCTTCCGCACAGATTGTATTTATAGGCATGCCAATCAACTCTTTATTATCAAGCTTAATAGAGCCAGAACCTCTAGACGGTTTTACAAGACCGCTTACAGTACGCAGCAAGGTGGACTTTCCAGCACCGTTAGCTCCAATAAGAGTAACAATCTTACCGTCAGGAACTTCAAGATTAATACCCCGCAAGGCTTTTATTCCACCATAAGAAACATGTAAATCTGATATTTTAAGCATAGTCTGTTAGTCCTCATTCTCGCCAAGATAGGCTGAAATTACTTCAGGATTGTTCTGCACCTGCTCAGGAGTTCCTGATGCTATCAATGCACCGAAGTTCAAAACATAAATTCTGTCAGAAATATCCATAACCAAATCCATGTGATGCTCTATCATAAATACAGTTAAATGAAAATCATCACGGATGCGGCGGATAAAATCCGTCAATTCTGCCGTTTCCTGAGGGTTCATACCAGCAGCAGGCTCATCAAGCAAAAGAAGGCTTGGATTTGTAGCAAGTGCACGGGCAATTTCAAGACGACGCTGTAAACCGTACGGCAATGATGTACAAAGTTCATCCTTTACATCATACAAGTCTAAAATTTTAAGCAGTTCTGCCGTCTCTGCCCTCTGCTGAGCCTCTTCCTTTCTGTTCAGGCGGAATGTAGCCGTAAACACATTACTTGTACGGCGCAAATGCTTTGCAATCAGAACATTGTTGAATACCGTCTGGCTTTTCCACAAACGGATATTCTGAAAGGTTCTCGCAATTCCAAGCTTAGTAATTTTATCTGGAGTAGGCTCAATATGCTTTTTATATTCCCCACGGTGAAGACCAGCATACATTTTCTTCATTTTTCCGCGAGGATAATTTTCTACAATTTCAACCCCGTTAAACGAAACTGAACCATTTGTAGGAGCATAAACCCCCGTTACAACGTTAAATGCCGTAGTTTTTCCAGCACCGTTAGGACCTATCAACGAAACAATTTCACCTTTATTTACTTCAAGCGAAAGATTATTTACCGCTACAACGCCGCCAAACTGCATTGTAATATCTTTCATCTGCAATACATTTTCTGTCATGACAACACCTTCGCCTTCTTTGCATTCTTAATTCTTGCAATAATCTTTTTTACAAAGCGTTTAATTCCGACTATGCTGAATTCAGACTCTCCCATAATGCCTTTCTGATAGAACAAAACAATAAGCATTATTACAACCGAGAACACAACCTTTCTGAATCCCGGGCGCAGAATTTGAAGCGGAGTAAAGTTTAAGTTGGCATTATCAAGGAAGCGGAGCCACCATTCAGAGCATGCAATGAACAGGAACGAAGCAATGCAGCTTCCCGTTACACTTCCAATACC
>CACXDK010000375.1 GCA_902766345.1 uncultured Spirochaetaceae bacterium
ATTTATCTTGCAGAAACAAGTTCAATATCAAAGGCAAGATATGAACTTGCAGGAATAACACCTGGAATGCCCTGATCACCGTAAGCCATATCAGGAGGCAAAACAACAGTTCTCTTTTCGCCAACCTTCATGTCCTGGACCATTGCATCAAAGCCAGGAATCATCTGTCCAGCGCCAGTAGTAAATTCAAGAGGACCTCTTCCTGCAGACTGGTCAAATACAGAACCGTCTACCAAATATCCCTTGTATTCAGTAGCAACATTCTTTCCAGTACCGCACTTTTCGCCTTTACCTTCCTTAGTTGTCTTATAGAAAATGCCGTTGCCATCTTTTGCATAACCAGGGAATTTCTTATTGATTTCAGCAACCTGAGATGCAAGACGCTCTTCCTGAGCCTTAATAGCAGCTGCACGTGCAGCCTTTGCCTTTGCAGCAGCCTTTTCAGTTGCTGTAGAATTAAGCTTATCAAAATCTTCCTGTGTAGCAGTAAAGTTCTTAGCTTCATCTCCAAGACGGTGAATAGTAATGCTCTTAATTACATCGCCCTGCTTAATTGAATCTACAACTTTCTGGCTTGCACTATCTACAACCTGTCCAAAAATAGTATGCTTCTGATCGAGCCAAGGAGTCTTTACATGAGTAATAAAGAACTGGCTTCCGTTTGTTCCAGGACCAGCATTTGCCATAGCAAGAATACCAGGCTTGTTAAACTTCAAGTCATCTTCAAATTCATCAGCAAAACGATATCCTGGACCACCAGTTCCGTTACCACGAGGATCTCCACCCTGAATCATAAAATCTTCAATAACACGATGGAATTTAAGACCGTCATAGAACTTCTTTCCCTTTGTTGCATCAAGAGTACCTTCTGCAAGACCAACAAAGTTTGTTACTGTAAGAGGAGTCTTTTTGTAAAACAACTCCACATAAATATCGCCTTTTGATGTGCTTATCTGAGCGAACACACCCTGCTTTCCGTTTAAAGCCTTAGAATTACTCATAGGTTTACATCCTCCACATGTAAGAAGGACAACTCCAAAAAGAAGTGCCCCAATTAATTTTTTCATATAAAAATCTCCTTATATTTTAAGATTTAAACCCGCTGCAGAACCATTTATAGATTGCAGAAAGTCGTGTACTGAAAGAATCATAGATTGTAGATCTGATAATCTTAAGTGTAGGAGTTTTTGCCTGTGTTACCAGATATACAAGCATATCATCTCCACAGTCGCTTATTACAAGACTTATATAAAGATTACCAGGCTCAATTCCCTTGATAGGTCCCAACTTTAATGAATCAATATTTACAAAGTTAGCACTTATTTCATCAGGACGTTCATTGTAATGCAAGGTATAACGGGCACGTCCGAATGTATGATCATCAAGAATGCAGTATTTCTTAAGACCTTCTGCACTGCCAGATGTATCATCTTCAATACGGGTTTCGTCATTATAACCAGCAATAAAATATGCATGTTCATACAGGATTGCATCTTTCTTTTCCAGATTGGAATAATAATGAATGCCTTCCAATTTGCTTACAGAGCGAAGAATTTTGCTGGCATAATCAATTGTTGTCTTAGAATAGTTGCCGTCTCCCAATTCTTTCTTGGAAAGAAGATAAACTTCCTCAACAATAAAAGTAGGATTTTCCTTATGCTCAGGCCAGTTATTCTTTGCAATACGTCCTAAAGGAGAATCAGGATACAGGGAAAGATCTATTTTATCTTTTCCAAAATAACTTTTTTCCACATATCCTTTTTCTTTCAGTTCTTTATACGTATCTGCATCAAAAAGTGCAGAGGCCTCAAGTGCAAAAGCCCCAGACAATGTCATAAACGAAATGCCAACTGTCAAAATGAATGCACGCATCAATGAACATTTCAGTTTCATCATACACCTCTTATAATATAAACAGATTAAAATCAGCGCACGCCCTTGAAAATTACGCGCACCTGTTTATATAAACCATCACCTTCGCTTTTGGTTTCAATATCAGGTATATCATTTAAAGTTGTATGTACAAGACGACGCTCATAAGGGTTCATTGGTTCAAGCAGAATAGACATCTTTGTCTGGCGAACCTTGTCTGCTGTAACGTAAGCAAGGCGTACAAGGCTTTCTTCGCGGCGAATACGATAGTTTTCGCTGTCAAGAATAATGCGTACATCTTCATTTCCAAGATGACCAGCATATACATTTGTAAGCAACTGCATTGCATCAAGATTTTTACCCTTGCGTCCAATAAGAATAGGAGAGCTTGAGCTTGTAAGCTTAATGCCGATTTTCTTGTCTTCGCGGAACATTACTTCAACAGTAACATCATAGCCCATCTTTGTAATCATAGACTTTACAAATTCAACAATCTTCTGCTCAAACTCGTTCTGAGGCATTGGATTTGCAACAAGGCTAGGATTCTGAGCACGTGCAGTAACATTAGGAACAGAACCTTCGCACTCACCAACAACATGATCCTGAGAATCTACAGGATGAACGCGAATTTTTACATAGCCCTTCTTAAAAAGAGAACCTTTCTGAGTCTCAAGAATTTCAACATCAAACTGATCTTTTTCAAGTCCCAGTTCCTGAGCAGCCTTTTCTATAGCGTCCTTTTCAGTCTTGCCTTCGTATTCGTAAATCATTTCTATCTCCTTATCTATCGAGTGCTTTTTTTATGACCTTTTTTGTTCTGGAATTTCAAAGTATTCCTGTCCAAAACCTTTACATTTTCGCTTTCAGCCTTACTCTTCTTTACCATCTTGTTAATAATCATCTGCTGTCCAATCTGCAGAATGTTACTTACAGTCCAGTACAACAAAAGTCCACTTGGAACATTGTAGAACATAAAGAAGAACATTAAAGGCATACCGTACATCATAAACTTCATCTGAGCCTGAGACTGACCAGCCATGCCTGCATTACCATACTGAGTAATAAGACCGTTCAAGAGCTGTGAACCAGTGTAAATGAATGGCAACAGACGCAGAGTATTCATTGTAAATCCAGAAAGGAAAGGAATCTGTCTTTCCCAAGTAAATATCTTGTCACCAACAGAAAGATCGTCGATCCAGCCCTTAATAAAGCTTGCACCGCGGAATTCAAAGTAGTTGTTGAAAACATTATACAATGCAAACAAAACAAGCATCTGCAAAACCATAGGCAGACATCCCGCTGCAGGATTGTAACCAGTCTGCTTGTACAGTTTAGCAGTTTCTTCCTGAAGCTTCTGCTGATTTCCCTTGTATTTTTCCTGCAAAGCCTTAATCTGAGGCTGAATTTTCTGCATTTTTACAGAACCAAGTGCTGTAGTTTTATTCAGAGGGAAAAGAACAATCTTCAAAATGATTGTAAGGATAATGATTGAAATTCCCCAGTTGTGAACAAAACGGTTAATCATTTCCATTGCCCATTTCAAAGCAACTTCTATAACAGAGAAGAATCCGCTTGTATTCAAAGCCTGATTAAAGCGAACATTAATTAATCCCCAAGCATTCTTGTCAGAAGAATTATACTTTATGAGTTCAGTCTCACTTCTTGGACCTACATAAATATAGTAATCATCTGTAACAGTATTTTCCGTAATTTCATTACGTGTTAAAAATACCTGTGAGTTTTCATAACCGTTTTCTTTTGCAACAGAAGTACGAACCGCTGTAGACATTTTCTGAGTGCTGTCTGGTTTAACAAGAATAGTAAAGTACTTTCCGCCTACGCCAGCCCAGCTGTATGCCTTGTTGTAATATTTATCAGACATCATCGGCTTTACACGCTTGTTACCGTTCAAAGCAAGATACTGACGCACTTCGTAGCGGTTCTGTTTGCGGTTAAAATGAGGACCAATCTGAGGAGATGTACGCAAGGTATATGAAAGTCCATCACCAGAATTTACGGTAACAGACAATTTAAATGCGTAATCATCTTTCTTAAAGCTGTACAATTTACCCAGACGGAACTTTTTCTGAACACCGTTTTCATCTTTTCTATAGAAGTCACGGTAAAATCCGATTGTGTAGTCATCTATTTTTTTTACATTAAAAGTTTCATTTACAATAGCTGCGGAAGAATCACCGAATGCAAGTGAAAAGGCACGGTTAGAGCTGGAAACATTATCTACCATCTCAACCCCTTCACCAGTATCCTTGTCCAAGTGTCCAATCAGCTTGTAGCTTACAATGTCACCGCCACGGTTTGTAAGCACGGCACGGAATTTATCCGTCTGAATTACGTATTCTTCTACAGGAACATTCTGAGATGCAGCATCCTGTTCTGCACCATCTTCGTCAGAAAGAGTTTCATCTGTTATTTCTGATGAAATAAGAGAAGCCATTTCCTGAGCTTTCTGTTCCTTTTCAGCCTGCTCTTTAGCAAGTTCTATTTCCTGCTGTTCACGTGCAGCCTGCTGCTTAGGCCTAATAAATTTAGTGTCTACATACAGATAGCCCAAAAGAACTAAACCGCTTAACACAACAGCTAAAATTGTATTCTTATCCATTCCCATAATTGAATCCTTATTTTTCATGGAACAGGATCGTATCCGCCTTCATGATACGGATTGCATCTTAATATCCTGCGGATTGCAAGATACACACCCTTAATCGGACCGTGTTTTTGAATGGCCTCCAGTGCATAATGTGAACACGTAGGCGTAAAACGACAGCACCCCGGAAAAAGAGGAGAGATACAAATCTGATAAAAGCGAATCATCAGACACAGACACTTTATTGTAAAGTTTCTGAATCCTTTAACAAACCTGCTTTTTGGCATAAAGTCTTAAATTGATCACACCGCGAGAGGAACGAGTCATTTCCGGGATATACTAAGAAAAGCATGTCATACCCGGTGTTCAGGCGTGATTTGTAAAAACGATAGGTTTCACGGCTACAGCGTTTTGCTCTGTTTCTTTGAACAGCGTTACCATAACCACGTGGGAGGGGAAATCCTATACGGTTAAACCCCATATCATTCAGTAAATAAAACAGCTTTGCACCATTTATACTGACTTTTTTCCCTGTTTTAAAAATTTTCTGGAAGTCCACTGGACGCTTTATGTGTTCTGCACGAGTAAAACGTCCTTCATAGTGAACGTCCAATCCGCTACATTTTTGCTGTCTGATTTTTTCCATTCTGATATGGTTTCTTTTCATCAGAAATTGTGAGCTTGTAGCGACCCTTTGCTCTTCTTCTTGCGAGAACTTTGCGACCGCCACGTGTCTTCATGCGAGCGCGGAAGCCAAATTTTCTATTGCGTTTCACTTTGCTTGGTTGATATGTACGTAACATAATGAACGACTCCTATAAAAATAAATTCACAATACAGTAGGGTGAATAATAACAAATTTATTCGGAATTGGTCAACATGCTTTTCTTCAAATCTGCAAAAATAGATGCAAGTTCTGGAGGCAAAGGCTTTTTTTTCGTATTTACCGCATCAGAATTCACAGTTTTCTGCGAATTTACATTAGAATTCTTCAAAAGTTCCTCTTCTCGTGCAAGCTTTTCCGACATTCTTGCACGCTCAGCTTTCATATCCTGAGCGGAAGATTCTGACGCAGCAAAAAGGTTGCCCCTGTTTCCTTTCAGGCGGAAAGCCAATGTCTTAATTTCCATGTCAGGAGCACGCATCTGCATTCCTTTCAGAATGTACTTTTTGCGCATCTGCAAAAGCTCTATCCAGCCAGGATGATCGGCTTCTATAAGCAGAATGCCATTTTTCAAATCTACAATGCGGCTGTGCGAAACAAGATTTTGCCCCTCGTTAGGATTATAAGCTTTTATGCTAAGTAAAACCTTTTCCCAAGCGGATAGGATTTTATGTGCCTGCCCCGCAGAATCCAGCTGTATTACGTTAAATACATTATTTATGACAGAGGAGAAATTCTGTAAATCGTCCATTTTCAGCTAGCTGGTTGATTCGTATTTATGAGCACAATAAATACAGAATACTTTCCC
>CACXDK010000376.1 GCA_902766345.1 uncultured Spirochaetaceae bacterium
ATTCCGTCAAAGCCTTTTTCTACAGAAGATTTGCCAATACCATGCACTTTCGGATGTGCAATGGCACTCCATCTGCGGAATGCAAGCTGTTGTGAATCTGTTCTGTCACAATAAGCCCAACACAGAAGCTTATCATCCTCTACTATAGGATTCTTATATGTAATGGGGTTCACATTACTACTGTAAGGTATAACTTCCTCAAAATCAAAATCTTCTGCAATATGTCGTGTTTTATCATAAGGCACATAGTCAAAAGTCCAACCAGAAATCATGCCAGATAATAGAAAAGGTGCAATTTCCTTTGTTCTTGCCACTGCAAAATCATACAGTCCTGAACTTGAAACTTTAGGAAGTTCATGCTTGCCCTGAGCATCTTGATCCGAAGTATTTTCAACTTCGTCCAAGCCTCCTGGGAAAGAGTCCATTTCTGCCCAAATCTGCACACGAAGCTGCTGTTTTTGAGATGGAACCTGTGCAAAAAGACATAACGATGAAAAAAAGATGAACAGAAACAGTTTTATTTGTAAACGAACTAATCGAACCATGCATTTTTCCATATTTTAATGGGATGCAACCCCATTCGTATAATAAGATACAGCCACGCCATTGCCAATCCCGTCAAATGAGTGAGATGGGCAACATTACTGCCGCCACGGAAATGACTTCCTAATTCTATAACCGCATAACCTATTACAAGTAACGGAGCAGGAACAGGAAAAATACCGTAGATTCTTATTATACTTTTCGGAAAAAGAACGGCAAAAATAAGAAGTATTGAATACAATGCACCGCTGGCTCCAACCAGATTTACATAATAAAAGCCAGAAAAGAAATAGAATGCAAGGGAAATAACCCCATCAAGAATGCCACACACAAAATAAAACAGCAGGAATTCTTTTGAGCCTATTGCACGTTCCACTGTCAGTCCAAACATTAAAATTCCAAACATGTTTAAAAAGATATGGGCAAAACCTGAATGAACAAACATATATGTAACAGGCTGCCACCAAAAGTGGTAACCAACACATCTAAATACACTAAGTCCAAGATATGCGTACAATCCAGGAAAAAGACTCACTAGAAAAAATACAAAAATATTTATGGCTATAATTAAAAACGTTGCATTAAAAAATGAATACCTAAACGGCTTTCTTATAAAATTCAATTTAAGATCCTTCTCTATGGTGCTCTATACTTGCTAACATTTCTTCATCGGCAAAAGTAATGCAGTTGCGTCCATGTTCTTTAGAAAAATATAATGCTCTATCTGCCTGATCAACAAGTATATTCGCACTTTTTGCAGGATTTTTTTCTGCAGAGAACGTTGTTACACCGCCAGAAAGGGTAATGCGAAGATGTTTGTTATTATATGTAAAATCATACTGCTCAATATTACGGCGAATACGTTCTGCAACTTTTACTGCATTTTCAGAAGTAGTTTTATTAAGCATGATTGTAAATTCTTCTCCACCGTATCTGGAAGCTAAATCCCTAGAACGTATGCTTTTTTTTATTATATAGGCTACCTTTTCAAGAATATAATCGCCACAGGCATGTCCGAAGGAATCGTTCACAGATTTAAAAAAATCAATATCAAACATAAGGACACTCACTGGTACATCACTTGCAAGGGCTTCTTCAAGCCTATCCGAAAGCACATTAAAGAAATAATATTTAAATTTCAGATGAGTGGTCATATCTGTAGAAGAAATCTCAAGCAACGATGCATTATTAACAGTAATGGCAGCTAAAGAAGATATATCTGCAATCTGTTTTTTATCATAATTAGAAAATTCTCCGCCAAATTCCAAATGCTCGCCCAAAAACAAAAGCCCATTCATTTTTTTCTTTGTAACAAAAGGAATAAGCAATGTAGGTGCAAGAGATTCAAGCATTTTAGCTTCCCTTGTACCAGGAACCATTGTTTTTATTTCCTGCAATGTATATGGGCGTGGTTTTGATTCCAATTTTTCAATTAAAGGTGATGTTCTAGAAATTGAATAAGAAATGATAGGGTCAGGATCAACATTAATGTAATAATCCCCCATGTTATAGGCATCATCACGTATAGGGTCAAGAATAAACATTCCAGCCCCCATTACACGCATCTGAGCCATTGTAGTGTAAAGAATCGATTCTATCAGTTTAGAAAGCTCAAAAGTAGAAGACAAAGAACGAAACAACAGTAGCATCTGGTTGAGATCATAAATCTGTTTTTCATAGTCAAGTCTAGAAGGACCGACTGTATCTTCAATCATTATTTCTTCTTTTCACCCTTATTCAGTGTAACATAATCCTTCATAATATCAAGAAAAAGCTTCCACTGACCTATTGACGTATCAAGAAAATCAAACTTCTCCCTGTTTCTTGTAGACATAGTAAGAACTTTTAGATTTGTAATGATATCCGAAGTTGGCTTTTTAGCCTCAACAACAATTTCAGCAACTTTATCATATAATTTGAATATATTGAGGGCTTCCTTCTGTACAATCATCTTTGCCTCTTTTTCGATTTTATCAACAAGAGTTTTAAGCTTGCCTATAAAAGCAGCATCACGATGACTGTCTCGTACAAAACCTTCAATAAGATTTTCATCATACATACAAGAAGCTTCAAACTGATGTTCAAATGCTTCAATATGAGAAAGTCCATCATTTACGGCATATACTTCTTCTGCAAAATCAGATTTATATTCAGGCTGATTAAAAAAGCCTTCAATTGCAATATCATTAAGCAAAGACTGAACTTTATCTTTATAATACAATGCAAGGAATGACTTAAGAACCTGCATAGGCAAAATCCA
>CACXDK010000377.1 GCA_902766345.1 uncultured Spirochaetaceae bacterium
TTCAGGTTACGTTTAAAAAACAAAATGGAAGTTCTGATTATAATGCTGACGTTATATATGGAAAAACTCTTTCACTTCCTTCTGCTCTGGCTGACATATCTAACTCTGGAGCAGTTTTTGGTGGTTGGTACAAAGGTTCAGTTGGTGGTGATGGTAAAGTAACACTTGACTCAAGCGCCTATGATTTTACAGATACTACAAAAACTGTAACTGAAAAATTTACTTTGTATGCAAAATGGCAGTATACAAACTTTACAGGTACAGTTGATGAGTTCATTACCGCAGAGTTTGTTTCCAATACTCCAGCCCCTGGTGTTTCTCCAACACCATACAATATAACTATCACTGGCGTAACTGACGATAATATAAGTAGCATAAAGACAAAATTCAATTCTTTGCGAAATGGAAGTAATCCTGCTGTATATTGTAATCTGACGTTACAGGGCGGATCTGATTTTACTGGTATACCTTCTAGTACATTTGAATGTAGTGCAAATGTTGGGGCTCGTGGAATTCTCACAATTTCTCTTCCAGATACATTGGTTAATATTGGCGATCAGGCATTCTATGCCTCTTCCCTTACAAGCATAACATTGCCTTCAAGTCTTCAATATATTGGACTACGTGCATTTGCTTATCCAATGTTTGGAAGCATAACTATTCCAGCTTCTGTAACTAATATAGCTAGAAATGCCTTCTGTGGAAATAGCTCTTCTGCCCTTACATCTATTTCAGTAGAAGGCACAAACAGCTGGACTCTTCATGGGGATACAAGCGGACAGACTGATAATAATGCTGCACTAAGTACAGCTTATGGTCTATACATGACTGATGATAGTTATCTTAACAGTCAAGATATTTATATTAGAAACAACTAATTTCTGCTGTAAAATCTAGTTTTGACGCACCGTCTTTGTGGCGGTGCGTTATTTTTTATTCCTATAAGAACCTGCTTGCAATTGGAGTTGGGGATAGTATTTGTCATATCTTTGTGCTATACTCCGTTACTATATTAAGCAATAATTGTGAGGATTTTTTTATGTTTAATAGGGTTGCATATAAAAAGATTGCAAAACAGCAGTTGCAGGGCAGGTGGTTTACTCCAGTAATTGCGACGTTGTTAACAATATTGATTATGTCTGGATTAGGGGCTTCTGTACGTATAATTTTATTTGTTGCTGCGGCTGTTCTTAATATTGCAAATGTTCATCTGTTTATAACTCTTTCTCACACAAAGGAAAAACAGTCATTATCTGTATTCATTCAGGGCTTTTCTCGTTGGCTTGACGGGCTTTTGAGCCTGTTGTGGTTTACGTTATGGGTTATTTTGTGGTCTATTTTTTTTATTATTCCAGGATTTGTAAAGGCTTATTCTTATTCTCAGATGTTTTTTATCATTGCAGAATATCCTGACATGGATGTGCGTAAGGCTATGAATCTTAGTAAGAAGCTGACAAAAGGTTATAAGCTTGATTTGTTTATTATGAATCTTAGCTTTATTGGCTGGTTAATTCTTTCTGGTTTTACGGGTGGCATTCTTTTGCTTTGGGTGATTCCATATATGTTTATGACAAACATAAATGCCTATCATAGTATAAAGCAGCAGGCTTTGGATGCTGGCATTGTTACAAATGAAGATTTTGGTGTTTCTGAGAGTGATAATACATCTGATACTTCAAGTACTTCTGCTTCTTCAACTACTAATAGTGCAAATTATAACTGGGACACTTCAAATGCTGTAGATGCAGAAACTGTTAATACAGAGGCGTTAGAATCTCAAGAACCAATTCTGCTTGGGGATGGAACTGATGCTCCTGATTCTGTAAATCCAAATTTTGATAATAAAGAAAATCTCTAAATATATAAAAGAAGGGTATGGTATATGAAAAATTCAAAACAGGTAACTGGTATTATTGTTTTTATAATTTTGGCTGTGCTTGCTATTGCAAGTTTTGTATTTAAAGGAAAAAAGGATTCTTCAAATATAAATATTAGTGTTACTAAAGATGGTGAAACTACGGTTATTAAAAATTCGTCTGGTGTATTTAAGTCAAAATCTTTAAAAAGTGATCAGAAATATATTGCCAAGATATTTATTACTGGTGTAATAACAGAAGCTGGTAATACTTATGATCAGAAATGGCTTCTTTCTACAATTGAAGACTTGAAAAAGGATGATAAAAATAAAGGCATCATTCTTTTTATTAATTCTCCTGGAGGAAGTGTATACGAAACAGATGAAGTGTATCTTTCCTTGCTGGATTATAAAAAGACTAAGCCTGGATACGCCTATTTTGCAGGAATGGCTGCAAGTGGTGGATATTATATGTCTTGTGCGGCAGATTATGTAATGGCAAACAGAAATACTTTGTGCGGATGTATTGGTGTTTTGTGCGGTCAGTTTACAGATCTTACGGGGCTGATGGATAAGTATGGAATTAAGTCTGAGACCATTCATTCTGGGCGCAATAAAAATATGGGTAATTATAATGAGCCTGTAACTGATGAACAGCGTGCAATCATGCAGTCCATTGCTGATGAATGTTATGATCAGTTTACTGATATTGTTGCTGATGCTCGTGGGCTTTCTAAAAAGAGGACTGTGGAATTGTCAGACGGAAGACTGTACACTGCAAAGCAGGCTCTTGCAAACAAGTTGGTTGATAATATAGGCAGCTGGGATGAACTTGTTGATATAATGAAGCGCAATGAATTTGAAAATGAAAACTATGAAGTAAAAGATTATGAGTATAAGAAAGAAGATTCTCTTTATCATTTGTTCATGGGAATGTCTAAGCTGCATGCAAGATCGCAGCTGCCGGATGCTATAGAAAAAGTAATTTCATCGGATGTGAGGTTTCCTGCATATCTGTATGAAGGAAGCTTGTATAATTAATACAGCTCAACAAGATTTTCTGCAAGCATAGGAAGATTGATAGGTTTTTTTAGGAATTTGCATACACCAAGTTCAAGGCATTTCTTTTCAAGGCCTTCGTCTTCCAGTGCTGTTGTAACGATAATGGATGGCTTTCCGAATGTAATTTCTTCGCGTATGGTTTTGCAGATACGAATTCCATCAATGCCTGGCAAATCTAAGTCTAGGACAACGAGATCTGGGCGTTTTTCTACCATGAGGGCACCTGCTTCAAACCCGTCGAATGCCTGAATAATATTTGTATCTTCCAGTTTTGTAGTTAAATATTTTGCCATCACATCATTCCAGACTTTATCATCATCAACAAGAAGCAGGATGTGTTTTGCATCAGATTTATGGCATGTTTGTAGAAGTTCATCAGGTATGTGGATGTTTTTTTTCTTCATAAAAGCAACAAGATCATCGGGATAAACCCTGTATTGCCCGCCAGGTGTTTGAAAAGCTTTTATGTACTGATTCTTTATCCAGTTGATTGCGGTTTGGTTTACAACTCCGCAAAATCGGGCAACTTCCATTGCTGAGTAAACAACTGGTTTGTTAGAATTAGCATTTTTTTTCAAACTTCTGTTCATTCAATACAGACCTTATTTCTTTTATTGAAAATCCACTACGCTGCAAAGAAGCGTATATCTTTTCTTCTGATTTTTTTTGCCGTAAGCATTTATTTAATGCGATTCGGCATAGTTCATGTTCATCATGAGTTGCAAAAAACTCATCTAGTGCATTTCTGGCAATGCTTCGATTTATGCCTCTGACGGCAAGTTCTGCACTTAGCCTGATTCTGCCTTCTACATGATCAATAGATCTGCTTCTTAACCAGGCACCTGCAAATCGTCCGTCATCAAGATAATGAATGCTTTCCAGATAATCTAAGGCTGAATCTATTGCATCCTTATCCATACCTTTTTTTAGAAGTTTTGCAGTCAATGCAGAACGGCAGTGTTCCGCTCGTGATAAATATGACATTGCTGCAACTTCAACACTATAGATGAGTGCGGCATTTAAAATATCGGCAGTTTCTTCATCGGTAAAAGTTTCGTGTATGCACAGCCGTTCTTCCGATACAGAATTTAAATAGGTAGCACGCAAAAAAAAGGCAGACCCCGCCTCTGGTGTAATTTCGTACACCCCAGACAAAGTCTGCTTTAATTCCTGAATAATCATTTTCAGGATAAAATGATTAACGCTTGCTGAACTGGAATCTTCTACGAGCACCACGCTGACCGTACTTCTTACGTTCAACCATACGTGAATCACGTGTAAGATATCCGTTTGCCTTCAATGCTGTGTGGCAGTTTGGATCTACCTGTGTCAAAGCACGTGAAATGCCGTGAAGACATGCTGCTGCCTGACCATTAAGACCACCACCGCATACGTTAATAAGAATATCAAACTTATTACCGTTTGAAGTAACCAGCAAAGGCTGATTAACAAGATTTACCTGAGAAGGAGTTGAGAAATAATCCTTTACATCCTTTCCGTTAACAACAATCTTTCCAGAACCTTCGCGCAAGAATACGCGAGCTGTTGCTGTCTTTCTTCTACCTGTACCAATTGCTATATTTCTAACCACAATAAACTCCTTTTACCTTATACTTCAAGAGGTTTTGGATTCTGTGCTGAGTGAGGATGCTCACTGCCAGCATAAATCTTCAAGTTACCGCTGATTTTGCGTCCAAGGCGGTTATGTGGAAGCATACCTTCAATAGTTCTTCTAAGAGGATCTGTTGGATGCTTTGCAAGAAGCTCTTTGAATGAGTATTCACGAAGACCGTGTACGTATCCAGTATAGTGGCGATACTTCATATCATCTGCCTTGTTGCCTGAAACCTGGATTTTTTCAGCATTAATAATTACAACATAGTCACCACACTCTGCATTTGGAGTATAAGTTGGCTTGTTCTTTCCGCGAAGTACACTAGCGGCTTTCTGAGCAACACGACCAAGAGTCTGACCTGAAGCATCAATGATGTACCAGTCGCGCTTAACGTCATTTGGTTTAGCAAAAATTGTCTTCATTGTATATATACCTTTCTATTAAAACATTACATTCTGGATTTTGCATCGAATCCTGAATGCTTGCAAACAATGAGCAGTCGTCTGCAATATATACGGGGTACAATACTATAGCATTATTTATGAAAAATAGTCAAGTGTAATTAATATTTTACGCAGATTGATCTGATATTTCCATAGAACGAAGAAGTGAAAATATTTAATTAAGAATTTGCATATTTATAGAATATATATTGCTATATATTAATAAAAATGCAATAATGCATACATGAATAAATTTCCATTAACACATGAACAGCTTTTAGAGCTTGTAAAGAAATATCCTACTCCATTCTATCTGTATGACGAGCAGGGCATAAGAGACAACATGCATTATTTCAAAAATGCATTTAGTATTTTTCCTGAGTTCCGTGAGTATTTTGCGGTAAAAGCTTTGCCAAACCCTTATATCCTTAAGATTCTAAAAAGCGAAGGTGTTGGTGGAGACTGTTCCAGCCTGCCAGAACTTATTCTGTGTGACAAAGCTGGAATTTCTGGCAAAGGTGTAATGTTTACAAGTAACGAAACCCCTGCAGAAGAATATGTGTATGCCTACGAGCATGGGGACATTATAAATCTTGATGATATAACCCACATTGAATTCTTAAAGAAGGCTCTTGGCGGAAAATTACCAGATACAATCTGTTTCCGTTACAATCCGGGTCCGTTAAAGGAAGGCGGAAATGCAATTATAGGTAAACCGGAAGAAGCTAAGTATGGACTTACATACGAGCAGATGATAGAAGCTTATAAAATCTGTAAGGAAGAGGGGGTAAAGCATTTTGGACTTCACACTATGGTTGCCAGCAACGAGCTTAATCCTGACTTTTTCGTAGATACTGCACATCTTGTATTTGACCTTGTTCTTGATATTCAAAAGAAAGTTGGTGTAAACATTGAGTTCGTAGACTTGGGCGGTGGTGTAGGAATTCCTTATAAGCCTGGACAGAAAAAAGTAGATCTTGAATATGTGGCACGTGAAATCCGCAAGCTGTATGATAGCATGATTGTTCCTGCAGGACTTGATCCTCTTGCAATCTGCTTTGAATGTGGAAGACCTATTACCGGTCCTTATGGCTGGCTTGTAACAAAGGCTATTCACGAAAAGCACATTTACCGCGAGTATATTGGATGTGACGCAAGTATGGCAGATTTGATGCGTCCTGGAATGTACGGAGCATATCATGAAGTAACTGTAAGCGGAAAAGAAAATGCTCCTAAAGATCATGTTTACGATGTTGTAGGAAGCCTTTGCGAAAACTGCGATAAGTTTGCAGTGCAGAGGGAATTGCCTAAGATTGACATTGGCGACCTTATTATTATTCATGATGCAGGCGCTCATGGACGTTCTATGGGCTTTAACTATAATGGAAAGCTTCGTGCCGGTGAATTGATTAAACGCTGCGACGGCAGCGTTGTTCAGATCCGCCGCCGCGAGACTATAGAAGATTACTTTGCTACACTGGACTTTACAGGTCTTACTGACGGTTCATGGTAAGCTGACCGGCGATAGAGAAACATCTGTCGCCGATTTTTTCTATTTGACGTACTAAATCCATGTAAAGCAATTCTGCCTTTACATTTGCACCACCCTCAAGTCTGTTGCGAGCAACTTTCTTGAGGGCTTTTCTTTCTGCATCAATAGAATCTTCAAGCTCTTTTGCAAACTCCATCTGAGGATCTGTAAGTTTTTTGTCTATGTTTTTATATACAAA
>CACXDK010000378.1 GCA_902766345.1 uncultured Spirochaetaceae bacterium
AACATTCAGCCAATGGTTGCAACCTTGATTTTGTATACTGCAGGACGTGGTATTGCTCAGCTTATCAGTTCTACAGAAAATGCAACTGGTGTTATTCTGTATGTACGTATGGAATCGTTCAAATGGATTGGTGGATTCTTGCCTAAAGTTGTAGTTCCTACACCAATTTTCATTGCAATTTTGTTTGTAATCCTTACACAGTTGTTCCTTAAGAAAACAGCATTTTCTACATATATCCAGACTGTAGGTATTAACCCTAAGGCTGGACGTCTTGTAGGAATTAACTCTGTATTGGTTATGTTCTTCTGCTATTTGTTCTGTGGACTTAGTTCCGGTGTTGCAGGTTTGATTGCTTCAAGCCGTATCTATTCAAGTGATGCAAACAATATTGGTTTGAATCTTGAAATGGATGCCATTCTTGCAGTTGCCTTAGGTGGAAACAGTCTTGGTGGCGGTAAGTTTAACTTGGCTGGTTCAATTATTGGTGCAATTACAATCCAGTGTCTTACAACTAGTTTGTATGCGGTGGGGGTTTCTGCTGACCAGCTTCCAGTTTATAAAGCTGTAGTTGTTATTCTTATTGTTCTGTTGCAGTCACCAGTCTTTAAGAAATGGCGGGCAGAAATGAAACTGCGCAAGCAGAGTGCTAAAACTATAGGAGAAGCAAAATGAGCAATCCATTATTAAGTCTTGCAAATAAAAGAAAAAAGCTTGACAGCAGTAACTTCCTGCTGTTTGTAACAGTATGTCTGTTCATATTGATGTATGTTTTGGGAATCATCATTTACCATGATGCAGGATTTGGACGTACACAGATTTTCCTGAATATGTTCGTAGACAATGCTGGTCTTCTTATTGCGGCATCTGGCATGACCATGGTCATGATTACTGGCGGCATTGATATTTCTGTAGGTTCTGTCATTGGTCTTGTATGTATGATTTTGTCATACTCAATGGAAAAGATGGGCTTTAATGCATTTGCTTCCATTGGAATAGTGCTTTTGTTTGGTGTTGTGTTTGGTGCATTTCAGGGATGGCTTATTTCTTACATGGAATTGCAGCCGTTCATTATTACACTTGCAGGACTTTTCGGATGTCGTGGTCTTACGGCAATCATAAGTTCTGAGCAGATTGCAATCACTGTAAACAAGGGCTTCCTTGATTTTGCAGGAAAGGATATTTATCTGCCTGCGTTCTTAGGTTATCATAACCGTAAGGGAGTTCTTATTGCTCCATTTATTCATCCTAGTGTAATTATTGCGCTGATTACTGTTGCTGTTATTTTCTATGTTCTTAAATACACACGTTTTGGCCGCAATCTTTACGCCATTGGTGGTAACGAGCAGTCTGCATTGCTCATGGGTATTAACGTTAAAAAGACAAAGTTTATTGCTTATATGGTAGAAGGTTTTCTTGCTTCGCTTGCAGGTTTTGTATTCTGTTTGAATACTACATCGGGCTTTGTTGAGCAGGCTCGTGGCTTTGAAATGGAAGCCATTTCTTCTGCTGTTATTGGTGGTACGATGTTGACGGGTGGTGTTGGTTCTGTTATTGGTACAATATTCGGTGTTCTGATAAAAGCAACTATTGAAACCTTAATTCGCTGCCAAGGTACTTTGTCTTCATGGTGGAATAAGATTGTTCTTTCAGTTATTCTCTGCTTCTTCATTGTTCTTCAGAGTGTTATCATAATGGCAAAGAATAAGTCTAAGAAATAAAACTTATAAGTCAGGTTGTTTTTTTCCTCTGCCGGAAAGAGTATTCCCTCTTTCCGGCTTTTTTATTATAGGCTATACTTGAAGAGCATTAGGAAAATGGTTAAATTGAGGAGTAATGTTATGGGCGATTATGTTGGAAAAAATAAAGCTGATGATTTATTCCTAATTCAGATACGCTTATTTCGTCTTGCTCAAGATAGATGGAATATTGATGAGGAAAAATGTAGTGACATTTTTAATAAATATAAGATTTATGATTATATAGAAACCTGTTATGATTTTTTCCATATTCAAGGAGATGAGACAAATCTTGCAGATATAGAATTGTATCTGAAAAATAATGGAGTAAAAATATGATTTTGAAAGATGGAATAAAATTATATCATGCAAGTTATACGGTTGTAGAAAAAATAGATTTGTCTCTTTGTGCTTCGGGTAAAGATTTTGGTAAGGGGTTTTATATTACATCTGACTACAATCAGGCTTGTCGATTTTTAAGAACTGCAATAGGTAAAGCTTTAAAAAACCATATTGAAAACGTGAAAGCAGATACTGGATATATATCTACATTTGAATATAAAGCAAATGTAAATCTCAACTGTTATGAATTTGAGTCTGCCGATAAAGATTGGCTTCATTGTGTCGTTGCACATAGAAAGGCTGGTATGCTAAAAGAAGAACTTGGAAAATGGCAAGATTACGACATAATTGCAGGAAAAATTGCGAATGACTCTACAAATCAAGTAATTACTGCTTATATAAATGGTTTTTATGGGGAAATTGGGTCGCATCAAGCTGATGAGAGTGCTATAAATTTTTTGCTTCCAAATAAACTTTCTGATCAAATATGTTTTAGAACAGAAAACTCCTTATTGAATTTATGTTTTAGGGATTATAATACTGAACATCTGGAGGATTAGCATGCCATTAAGTAAATATGAATATAGTATGGAACTTCTTGCTGCAATGGCATGTAAGACTATTGCGGAACGAGAAAAAACTTCTCTAGTAACTGCATTTGATAGTTTTATAAAATCAAAGACTGCAAAAATGCTTTTTGATGAAAAGACTGCATTTTGGTGTAATGGTCCTGATTATATTGCTGACGAATACAGCAGGGAAATGGGCACTTCTGTTTTGGGTTAGTAAAAACGTACGTTTTCGTTCATAGAAAACGCTAGGTTTTGATGAATGAGAACGGGCGTTTCTTACTGGCAAAACTGTACGGTTTTACACCTCGAGAACGTACGGTTTCGCTCGTCAAGAACGTACGTTCTCGATGATGTGAAACGTAAGGATCTTCATAGGTGATTACCCCCAATGGTATATCGATGGATAGATTAGTTTGGTAGATATTTTTATGGAATGTGATTATTATAAGTCTATGTATAAATCTGTTTGGCTTCATTTTGAAAAATCAAAGCGATTGCTTTTAAATCCTATTGG
>CACXDK010000379.1 GCA_902766345.1 uncultured Spirochaetaceae bacterium
ATTCAGGGCATTGGAGCAGGCTTTGTTCCTGCTGTTTTGAATACAAAAGTTTATGATGAAATTATTCCAATTGAAAATGATGATGCTTTTGCAGAAGGCCGTCTGTTTGCTCAGAGTGAAGGTATCTTGGTTGGAATTTCTAGTGGCGCAGCTCTTAAAGCTGCAAAAATATTGGCTGAACGTCCAGAAAATAAAGGAAAGAATATTGTTGTTCTTCTTCCTGATTCTGGAGACAGATATTTGAGTACACCTCTTTTCAGCAATAACTAAAGGAGTATTATGCCAGCATCTTTTTCAGAATTGGCATTACGGCATCCTTGCTTTGGACAGCATACAGCCAATACAGGACGTATTCATCTTCCTGTTTGTCCTGGTTGTAATATAGCTTGCCGTTTTTGCGAAAGGTCAATAAACACGACCGAAAACAGACCGGGGGTTTCTTCTTGTGTTCTAAAGCCAGAAGAAACAATTACACTCATAAAGAAGGCTATTGAAATAGAACCTGAAATCACCGTTGCAGGAATTGCAGGTCCTGGTGATACTCTTGTGGGGGATAATGCAATAAAGACATTTACTCTTATAAAGAAGGAATTTCCTCAGCTTTTTAGATGTATGAGTACCAATGGTCTGTTGCTTTCTGAAAGAGCTGAAGAGCTGATAGAGTTGGGCATTGACAGTCTTACAGTGACTGTCAATGCTATTGACCCTGAAATTGAGGCTCAACTTAATGATTATATAATCTACCACGGAAAGAAAATTGAAGGAGTGGAGGGAGCTGAGATATTAATAAAAAATCAGCTTGAAGGAATTAAAAAAATAGCAGATGCAGGCATTACTGTAAAAGTAAATACAGTTTTGGTTCCTAGCATCAACGGTAAGCACATTAGGGATATTGCTTATGCTGTGGCAGAAGTTGGTGCTGAAAAGTACAACATCATTCCGCTTATCCCTCAGGCAAAGTTAAAAAATGAAAAAGCACCTGATTGTGTGGATTTGGAAGAAGCTTATGAAGCTGCAGGAAAGTATATAGAACTTTTTCTGCATTGTAACAGATGTCGTGCGGATGCAATTGGTATACCTGGTAAAACAGAGGTTTCAAAACAGGTTTACTCTTTGTTTTCAAAAAATGTGAACTTTAGGGAAAACTTTTCCCATGGTTGATATTTGTAAATAAAAAATTATTTAGTTTGTAAAATAGGAGCAGTAACGTGGCAAAAAAACTTAGACAGATAGCAATTTATGGAAAGGGTGGAATTGGAAAGTCAACCACAACACAGAACTTGACAGCTGGTTTGCTTGAACTTGGAAAAAAAGTTTTAGTAGTTGGATGTGATCCAAAGGCAGACTCAACTCGTCTTTTGCTTGGTGGTTTACATCAGAAAACTGTATTGGACACAATCCGCGATAATAAGACAGAAATCCAGCTTGATGATTTACAGAAGATTGGATTTAAAGGAGTTCGCTGCGTTGAATCTGGTGGTCCAGAACCTGGAGTTGGATGTGCAGGACGCGGCATCATTACTTCTATAAGTATGCTTGAAAACCTCAATGCTTATACAGAAGATTTGGATTATGTTTTCTATGATGTTTTGGGTGATGTTGTTTGTGGTGGTTTTGCAATGCCTATCAGAGAAGGCAAGGCTCAGGAAATTTACATTGTTGCTTCTGGCGAGATGATGGCTTTGTATGCTGCAAATAATATTTGTAAAGGAATTGCACGCTATGCAGAACGTGGTGATGTTCGTCTTGGTGGAATTATCTGTAACAGTAGAAATGTTGACCGCGAACTTGATTTGCTTCGTGCTTTTACAAAGGAACTTAACACACAGCTTATTTATTTTGTTCCAAGAAACAATATTGTACAGCAGGCGGAAATTAGAAAAAAGACTGTAATAGAGTATGCACCTGAAAGTTCTCAGGCTCAGGTTTATCGCGATTTGGCTCAGGCTATTGATGATAATACTAAATTTACTATTCCTACTCCAATTACACAGGAACGCCTTGAAGAAATTCTTATTGAAAATGGCATGATGGAGCAGGAAGACAATTACGCCATCTAAGGTGAGTTGTATATGGGTGAAAAATATAAAGTTGCCGTTGCTTCTAGCGATGGCAAAACTGTAGATTCACACTTTGGTCATGCACAGTCGTTTTTGATCTTTGAAGTAGATGAAGAAAGCGGTTCTTTTGAGGATGTAGAAGAACGTGCCGTAACGGCTGGCTGTGCAGGGGGTGAGTGTGGTGCTGTAAAAGGAAGCTCTGCTTGCGGTAACAGTCCACATGAAGCTGCTTCTCCGTTGGATGCTGTGGCTGCTTCTCTTAAAGATGTTGACTATGTACTTGTTGCAAAAATAGGTCCGCATGCAATAAGGGCTCTTGCACGATTTGATATTACAGCTTATGACATAGTTCTTCCTATTGATGAAGCAATAAATAAAATTAATGAGTTTCGAAAAAAAATAAAGGCGAGAAAACTGTAGAGGTATTTTTTATGGCGAAAATCTTAGACCAGCCGCGATATAAGTGTGCTTTGGCGGCTATGCAGACTGTTCAGTCAATTCCAGGAGCAATTCCTATTCTTCATTCAGGTCCTGGTTGCGCTTCTAAATTGAATGATAACAATGGAACTAGTGGCCGGTACAGTCCAAATATTTTTCCTTGTACATCAATCAGTGAAAAGGAAGTTGTATTCGGTGGCTCGGATAAACTTCGTTCTACAATTCATAATGCCCTTCGTGTTATTGATGCCGATCTTTTTGTTGTACTTTCAGGATGTACAGGTGAAATTATTGGCGATGACATAAAAGAAGTTTCTGAAGAATTTGAAGATGAGGACAAAATTGTAGTCTGGGCAAAAACACCTGGATTCAAGGGAAATAACTATGTTGGTCATGACTGGATTCTAAAATCTATATTTGAACAGTTTTTGAGCAGAGAAGATGTTCGTGAGGAAATCCTTGAAGCTGGTACAGAAAAAGGCTTGGTTAATATTTTCGCAGGACCTCCTCAGCAGGATCCTTACTGGCTTGGAAATTTACGTGAAATTGAAAACCTTATCAGTGCAATCGGATTAAAACCAAATACTATTTTTGGCTTTGGTAGGGGAATTGAAAATATAAAGAAAGCTGCAAGGGCAGAATTTACTATTTTAATTTCTCCATGGGTAGGATTGGAAAGTGCTCAGTATCTTGAAACTAAATTCAAAATTCCTTTATTGCATTATAAAATTCTTCCTATAGGAGCTACAGAAACAACAAAATTCCTGCGTGCAGTTCAGGAATTTACTAGTGCCGATAAAAATCTTGTAGAAAAAGTTATTTCTGAAAAGGAAGCTGAATTCTACTATTATATAGAACGTTTTGCAGATACTCTTTTGGAAACTCGAATTTTAGGAAAGCGTTTTACTGTTGTAAGTGATAGTCAGTATACAATGGCTGTTACAAAATTCCTTGTAAATGATATGGGATTGTTCCCTGAAAAAGTTTTCATTACAGATGATGCTCCTGAAAAGTTCCGTACAGAAATTGCAAATGAAATATCAAATTTGAACTATGGAATTCAGGCAGAAGTTCAGTTTACAACAGATGGTCATGATATTCATGAGCAGATTAAAAAGACTGATTTTGCTGGAACTCCTTTGATTATAGGTTCAAACTGGGAAAAGAAACTTGCTGTGGAACTTGGTGCTCACTATATAAATGTGAGTTATCCAATGCTTGAAAAACTTGTAATTAATGATCATATTGCCGGATATTCAGGCGGTTTGCATTTGCTTGAGCAGATTTTCACTGCCGCAATGAGCAAGCTTAAACTCTAGGAGGATAATATGCCATATAACTTTAAAAATGCAAATCTTGCTGTACGAGAAAATCGCCTTGGATCTATTACAGGTTTTACAGGAGATCTTGAAACACTTGTTTACCGTTCAGAGTGTGGTTCTCTAAAAAATCGTGAACGTTGTTTCAGCCAGTCAAGTTCTTGTCTTTCAGGTTGTGCTTTAAATGCTCTTGCTGCAATTAGAAATGTTGCAGTTGTATATCATGCTCCTGCTGGTTGTACAGCAATGGCAAGTAACGATAACGTAAAATTCGGACAGATTGCGGCTCGTATAAATAAAACAACAAACTCTGTTTTTGTTTGTACCGATTTGAACGAAAAGGATACTGTTTTCGGTGCAATGAATGATTTACGCAAAATAGTTGAGCATACATATAAAACTTATAAGCCTGATGCAATTTTTATTTCAACTTCATGTGTATCTGGTGTAATTGGTGAAGATGTTGACGGACTTGCAGATGAAATTAATGAGGAACTTCCAATTCCTGTTATTCCTGTTCACTGTGAAGGCTTTAAAAGTCGCATTTGGGCAAGTGGTTTTGACATTTCTGATCATGCTGTTCTGCAGGGAATTGTAAAACCTCCAAAGGAAAAGCGTAGAGTTATTAATATAAAGAACTTCTATGAAAGTGCCAGACCGCAGATTACAAAGATTTTTAACGAAGTTTTTGATGCAGAACCTCAGTTTTTGTATTGTAACTCAACAATTGAAGAAC
>CACXDK010000380.1 GCA_902766345.1 uncultured Spirochaetaceae bacterium
CCATACGGAAAATGAGCCGTGTCTCCCAAATATACACAACGGACAGAAGGAAGCTTACTCTTTAATTCCTTCATGTACGGAATGCCGCCCGTACCACTGTCCAAAAAAGCAAAATCAACAGAGTCTTTCATATATTAAATAATGCGTTCAACTTTTTTCTGGCTTCCTCAGATGCACTCGACTCAGATTTACCTTTAGAAAAATGAGTCTTAACCTTAAAACTGTCACAGAAATTTGAACGTTCCTTATCTTTTACAAGTTCGTCTATGGTCTCGTGGCAATCATAATGACTTCCAGGAGAATAAAAGGAACAGTTTTTACAAGAATGTAAGTCCGCATGACAGACAGGACATTCAGAATTTCTTTGAATAGGAGAGGTCAAAGTTATATCAGAGCCACATTTCCAACACATGAAAAATATTCTAGCCATTTGACTAAATGTTTTCAATAGCGTAAAGTATCTATATGTACATATTGAATCCCTGCCGCCATTCCGGGTGCAAAAAGCTGGCTGTTTCAACTTTTGATGAAAACGGCAACATAACAGAAGGTCCAAGCTATTGTCTGGAACATCATCCAGATCCTTACGCTGTGAAGCAACGGGTGCTGGACTATGTTAAATCGCATGACAAGATTATCGGACTGAACATGCAGGGAGCAATTGTAGACGGGATTGATATTTCTGGCAAAAAGTTTATAGGCTGTAATTTTCAAAATGCACTGTTTTCAAATATGCATGCAGAAAATGTAGTTATTCGCATGTGCATTCATGATTTCGGTACATTTACAGACTGCTACTTCAACAACAGCAACATTCAGTTTTCTTCGTATGCAGGATGCAGATTTGGTCATGTAATTTTTACAGGAAGCGATCTTATCCACAATAATTTTAACGGCATCATGGCCTATCAGTGCAGTTTTGATGACAGCGACCTTTATAACACCCGCTTCATTAAATCAATTCTGATGAATGCATCCATGAAAAACTGTAATCTTAAAAAGACTGTATTCTACGAATCAAGTCTTGCAGGCATGTCATTCAAGATGTCAAACACAAAAGAAGCTCTTATTGACCGCACAAGAGGTGGTCTTATGGGTGACTTTGAGGAACAGTTTGACTACGAAGAAGGAAATCAGAACAACTTATGAAAATTTACTTTCATCTTTCAATTGAAGAATTTACAAATAGCTATCTGATTGTAAATGATGATCCTGATATAATGGAAGCAATCATTATTGACCCTGCAAAAATCACACAACAGATGATAAAGCAGATTGAAGAAGGCGGTTATGACCTTACTGCTGTTCTGATAACACACAACCACACAAGCCATGTAAAAGGGCTTTCAACCCTCAATAAAATTTATTCACCTATTGTATATGCAGCTGACTACGAATTGAGTTCTTCAAATGTGTGTGTGCTTAAAGGCGACGGCATAATTTTACCAGCAGGATTAAATGTTGAATACCTGTCGGTTCCTGGTCATACTGCAGACAGTCTTGTATTTAAAATAGGGAATGTTCTATTTACTGGCGATGCCATTACTTCTGGCATTATAGGTGAAACTTCAAGTAAATACTCTAAAAAAATGCTTATCAGCAAAATAAAAGAAAAAATCTTTTCACAGACTGATGGCACTGTAATCATGCCTGGTCATGGACCACCAACAACAGTGGGAGCGGAAAAAGTGTTTAATCTCGATTTGAACGAGAGATTAAATTCACACGGCCAGCCGCAAAACCGAAATTATTAAACGCATACTCATTCAATTCTTTTCCAGCCTGAACAAATGCAGACGCCTGTGTATCACGGATATATGCTGCAAGTTCAGGCTCATTTTGTTGTACAGACCAACGCTTAGCAAGAGAAACAAAATATTCTCCAATGTATGAATATCTTTGCTGCATTATGTATGCCATAAATTCATTACGCATCAAATAATCATCCGAGCGGTCATAGTTAAGTCCGTTCTGTGTTTCCCAGAAGGTCTTTATAAATTCAAGACTTGTATTATCAAATGCATTGTAAATAATAGAAACTTTATGACGAAATGCTTCGTTTGTAAAAAATATTCCGTGCCAGCTTTCATGTGCCAAAAACTGCCAGCGTAGATTTTCAGGAGACTCGCGTGAAATGGAAATTACAGCACCTTTTCCTTCTGCA
>CACXDK010000381.1 GCA_902766345.1 uncultured Spirochaetaceae bacterium
AGAAGTAGTACAGATTGCAGCAGCAAAAGATTCTGGCATTAAATCTGTAGCAGACATGAGAGGAAAGCGTGTTTCTGTAGGTGATGCAGGTTCTGGTGTTGAATTCAACGTAAAACAGATTTTTGAAGGCTATGGCATGACCTTTGATGATATAAAGAAAAACAATCTTTCATTTAAGGAATCTGCAGAAGGCATTCAGAATGGTACTCTTGATGCTTGTTTCGTTACAGCAGGTGTACCAAACGCAGCTCTTCAGGAACTTGCATTCACATCTGGTCTGGTTCTTATTCCTGTAACAGGTCCAGAAGCTGATGCTATCATGGCAAAATACGGTTACTACACAAAGACTGTAATTCCTGGGGGAACATACAAGGGAACAGATACAGACACAGAAGCTCTTGCAATCAAGGCAACTCTTGCAGTAAATAAAAATCTTGATGAAAATACTGTATACGAAATGACAAAGGCAATCTTTGAAAACCTTGAAGAGCTTGGTTCTTCACACGCAAAGGGAAAAGAAATTTCTGCACAGAAAGCAATAACAGGTGTTTCTGTTCCATTCCATCCTGGTGCTGCAAAGTACTATAAGGAAATTGGTTTGAACGTAGAATAATACGCAGAATTATTCCGAACATACTTTGAAAAAACAAAAAAAGCCGCAGGTGCAAAAACAATCAAAATTGTACCTGCCCCTTCTTTCTGCCTGCTTTATAATACTAATCTTTTTTGCATGCATTCCATGCATAAAGGTTGTATCTATCGCGGACAGAAAGAATTTTGCAGAAAACATTTATTCAATACCGGCTCTGGAAGGTTTTGTCATTTCATACACTCATTCCGTAAACAAAGGCCGTATTCATGATTACTATGAATGTTGCTCTGTTAAGAGCAAAAATGCATTCATTCTAAAAAAATCAGAATTTGTTTCTTACGGTGCGGGCATTCCTGAACCAGAGGAAACAGACGGATGCACATTTATAGCAACAGATACGGGATACGTGCTTGACGGCTTGAACAAAGAACTTGATTCTTTTCTTCTTGCAGTGGGAGTTATAGCAGAACATTCCATTACCATTGGCGGAAATGAATACTTTCTGAAAAATTTTTTTCCGGTGCAGACCAGCCTTATCTTTTCTATAAAGAAAGTGACTGTTCTGGACTACTTAATAAAACGAAAACTGGGAGGTAAAAATGAAAAAGAACTTCGATGAAACTACCGAAGAACTGGCGGAAATTATTAACCCGACCACAAACGAAGATGAGATGAAACAGCTCATGCAGGATTTGGACAGGGAACAGGCTTACCGCGAGCATAAATGCTGGCGTCAGTACATCACCGTCCTTATATCAATAGCATTCTGTATATTCCAGCTGTATGCAACACTTTCTGGTCACATTCCTGCACAGTTGTTAAGATCTACACACCTTGCTTTTGTACAGGCACTTGCATTCCTGCTGTTCCCTGCTACAAAAAAAATGCCAAGAAATACATTGCCTTTCTACGATGTACTTCTGGCATTCATTGGAGCGGGATCTTGGATATACTACATAACAAACTTTGAAGCTATTGTCCGCCGTGCTGGTGCTTATACGGCACTGGACATAGTAATCGGCGTAATTGGTATTATCATTCTGTTTGAATCATGCCGACGCATTGTTGGACTGCCTATAATGATAATAGCAGGCACATTCATTTTATATGCCTTCATTGGTAAATATTTACCGGGATTTCTTAACCACCGCGGATATTCTCTTGTAAGAATTACAAGCCATCTTTTCTATACAACAGAAGGCATAATGGGAACTCCTATTGGTGCATGTTCAACTTTCATCTTCCTGTTCATTCTTTTTGGTGCATGTCTTGAAAAGACTGGTATTGGTCAGTTCTTTATTGATGTATGTAATGCCATTGCAGGAGGTGCAAGTGGCGGACCTGCAAAGGTTGCTGTTCTTTCTTCTGCCCTTCTCGGCACAGTTTCAGGAAGCTCTGTTTCAAACACAGTTGGCTCAGGTTCATTCACAATTCCGATGATGAAAAAACTTGGCTACAAAGGTGAATTTGCTGGCGCAGTAGAAGCAGCGGCATCAACTGGCGGTCAGCTCATGCCTCCTATCATGGGAGCGGCAGCTTTCCTTATGGCAGAAAGTACTGGAGTAAGCTATGTAACAGTAATAAAAGCTGCAATCATTCCAGCACTTCTTTACTTTACAGGCATTTTCATTACAGTTCATCTTGAAGCACACAAACTTGGGCTTAAAGGGGTTTCGCGTGATCAGCTGCCGCGTTTTTTACCGCTGTTTTTGAAACAGGGCTACATGATTTTGCCGCTGCTGATTATCATTGTGTTCCTTTGTACTGGTAAAACAGCAACCTATTCTGCACTTATGGGCATTCTGGCTTGTCTTATCATTGGACTTGCTACATCATTTGTTGACATTGCTTGTGGTAAGCGGCCAAGATTTGGCATGAAGGACATCATTCAAGTTCTATGTTCAGCAGCAAGAAGCATTATCAGTGTAGCAATTGCCTGTGGCATGGCTGGTATTATCATCGGCATTGTAACACTTACAGGCCTTGGTCTTAAAATGGGTGCAGGACTTGTAGCACTTGCACACGGCAAGCTGTTCATTACTCTCGTGCTTACAATGATTTCTTCTATTATATTGGGAATGGGTGCACCAACAACAGCAAACTACCTGATTACCTCTACAATCACAGCTGGTGCTATCATAAAATGCATTTACGGTAACTCTGCTGATGTAACGGCACTTCAAATATTGCCAGCACACATGTTTGCGTTCTATTTCGGCATCATTGCTGACATAACACCACCTGTAGCACTTGCCGCAATTGCAGGAGCTGCCATTGCAAAAGCAAAGCCAATGAAAACGGCACTGAATGCAACAAAGCTTGCAATCGGAGCATTCATTGTTCCATATATGTTCATTTACAATCCGCACATGCTCATGATAAATGCAAGGCTGGGTTCTATTATCTACATTACAATTACAGCAATAATCGGTATGTTCGGAATAAGTGCAGGACTTGAAGGTTA
>CACXDK010000382.1 GCA_902766345.1 uncultured Spirochaetaceae bacterium
ATGAAAAAGATGAAAATGAAGAAGAACTATGGCTTAAAGCAATGGCAGATGCTGCCGCTGCAACAATTGGCATTAAAAACACAAATGTAATTATTAAGACTAGAAAAAAACTTTCAGGCTCAGAAGAAGGAAGAACTGAACAGTACGAAAAAATACAAACTGAAAATCATATTTCCGGTACTATACAGGAACAGGGACAGTTATTTAAAGTAAATCTTACAGATTACATTGATACAGGTTTATTCCTTGATCATCGTCCACTCAGATCAATTGTCAGAGCTTCTTGCGAAAAAAAATCAGTATTAAATCTTTTCTGTTACACAGGAAGTTTTACAGTTTATGCCGCAGAAGGCAAAGCCCGCAGAATAGAAAGTGTTGACATGAGTAAGACCTATCTCGAATGGGCAAAAACAAATCTTGAAATGAATGAATTTAATATCCTTGATAATTATAAATACAGTTTCGTTCGACAGGATGTTGTAGGATTTTTAAATCAAAAAAATGCAGAAGTAGCAAATAAGGACGGAACTAACAGATACGATATAATAATTCTCGATCCTCCGACGTTCAGTAATTCCAAGCGGACAAATACAACGCTCGATATAAACAGAGATTGGGATTCACTAGTTGCAAAATGTCTTGGTATTTTAAATGAAGGCGGCATTCTTTATTTTTCAACAAACAGCCGGCGCCTTAAATTTGAAGAACAGAAGCTCCCAACGAATGAAGATGGAAGTCCAAAATACAAGGTGCAAGACATAACAGCACAAACCATACCAGAGGATTACAGAAACAACAAAATCCATCGAGCATGGAAAATTCAAGCCATATAAAAAAAGCCCTGCAATTCATATTGCAGGGCATCTTATTTCATTCTTTATTCTCTTGGTTTATTCGTCATTCGAAATGACATTTTTTCTTTCTCTTACGAGGTAATTAGTAAATCCATTTTTATCAAGTTCAGTTGCAACTTTTTCAATGTCTTCACTTGCAATATCCCTTAAGACAACTCTTGTAATATTGCCAACCTTCTGGTATGCAACATTTTTAAATCCAGCCTGAACAAGACGATGAGCCATTACTTTTGCATTTCCCTGATCAGAGAAAGCACCAAGCTGAATATCCCATCTCTCTACTTCTGCTTCAACAGGAGCTTCTGCAATTGGAGTAGAATTTACAGAATTAGCTGTAGGAAGAGCTACTGTTTTTGGAGTTACTTCTGTTGTAGCATCGTCATTTACATTTTCCATTGAATCAACAATTTCAATAGAAACCCTAGCTGTTCCTGTACCTGTCATTTCCAACTGTTGAGCAGCAGCCTTTGAAACATCAAGTTCACGTCCCTGAACAAATGGTCCCCTATCATTTACACGAACATTAACAGTCTTACCGTTTTCAAGATTAGTAACCTTCAAGATTGTTCCAAACGGAAGGGTTTTATGTGCAGCAGTGAAACCATACATATTGAAAATCTCACCACTTGCAGTACGACGACCGTTAAATTTGTCAGCATAATAAGAAGCGACTACATTTGTTTTATACAATTCATCTGCAAATGCAATTGAGGCGATTCCTAATAAACCAAGAATGAAAAATAATTTTGTAGCTTTCATACCCTTATTATCGGATACCGAAAAAATAATTTAATAAAAAAAACGACTGTTCTAACCGAACAGTCGTTTTTCATAAGTATGAAATAAAACCAAAGTTTTAGACTTACTTTGCTTCAGCCTTATTCACACCATAACGTTTGTTAAAGCGATCAATACGACCAGCAGTATCAACAAGCTTCTGCTTTCCTGTATAGAAAGGATGACATGCAGAACAAATTTCAACGTGAATATCTTTTACTGTTGAACGTGTTTCAATAACATTACCGCAAACGCAAGTAATTTTTGTCAAATTGTACTCTGGATGAATTCCACTTTTCATACCGCTAACTCCTGTGCCTTGCCCGATATTGAAGAAAACTCAAAAGAAATCAAATCAATATCACAAGATAATTTTATTTATTATATCAAATTCGACAATTAACTGTCAATAGCTGCAGAGCCCGTGTTCATTGCATTTAAGAACGCTTCATTATCTTTGTTCTTTCTCATCTGTTCCATAACAAATTCAAGAGCAACATCATCTTCCATATCATTCAGGAACTTTCTCAGTATCCACATTTTCTGCAATTCACTTTCTTTAAGAAGAAGTTCTTCTTTACGAGTACCACTCTTCTTAATATTAATTGCAGGGAACAAACGCTTTTCTGCAAGTTTTCTATCAAGATCAATTTCACTATTACCGGTACCTTTGAATTCTTCAAAAATAACTTCATCCATACGGCTACCGGTTTCAATAAGAGATGTTGAAATAATAGTAAGAGAACCTCCCTCTTCAACATTTCTAGCAGCACCAAAGAAACGCTTTGGCTTGTGAAGGGCATTAGAATCAACACCACCAGAAAGGACTTTTCCAGATGTAGGAACTGTCTGGTTATAGGCTCTCGCAAGACGAGTAATGGAATCAAGGAAAATGACTACATCTTTTTTATGTTCAACAAGACGTTTTGCCTTTTCAAGAACCATTTCTGCAACTTGGACATGACGAGTTGCCTGCTCATCAAACGTAGAAGAAATTACTTCCGCATCAATAGAACGTTCCATTTCTGTAACTTCTTCTGGACGTTCATCAATCAAAAGCACAATTATATATACTTCTGGATTATTCTTCTTTATTGCATTTGCAATCTTCTGCATAAGAATAGTCTTACCAGCCTTTGGAGGAGCAACAATAAGCAAACGCTGACCTTTTCCAATAGGAACAAACAAATCAATAATTCTAGTTGAAAGTTCTGTAGAAACTGTTTCCAGCTGAAATTTTTCTTTAGAATACAAAGGAGTAAGGTTTTCAAAAGGAATTCTTGTCTGTGCTGCACGAGGATCTTCAAAGTTCACTGTCTCAATACGCAGTAATGCAAAGAATCTTTCCCCCTCTTTAGGACTTCTAATCTGTCCATAAATAGTATCACCTGTCTTTAAATTAAACAAACGTATCTGACTTGGAGATATGTAAATATCATCAGGACCTGGAAGATAAGAATTCTGAGGACTTCTAAGGAAACCATATCCATCAGGAAGAATTTCAAGCGCACCACTTGCAAAAATAATTCCACCATGATCAGTATGAGCTTTCAACACAGAAAAAATCAAATCCTGTTTTTTCATAGGAGCAAGATCATCAGCAGACATTCCATACTGAGTACCAAGCTCTCGAAGCTCATGCATACCCTTTTTTGTTAATTCATTAATTAAAAGACGTGGTTTAGATTCGTATTCTTCTGGATTTTCTATTCTTTGTGCAGCTTCAACAGCTTCAAGCCGTGACTGCATATTTTTTTCATTATTATAAAAGCGACCATTGCCGCCATTATTGTAGAACCGTCTGTTATTATAACGATTATTATTGTAATTACCCTGTCCGTTGTTATTGTACTTTCTGTTTTCCCAATGCCTTTGCTGATAAGAACCCGATGACTGAGTTCCAGAAGTAGTCCCCTGTTCAGAAGATGTAGCAGAAGAATCTGTTCCAGAACCAGAACTTTGTTCAGAACTGTCAAACAAAGATGACTGCAAGCCACTATCAGTACTAGAGGAACTAGCATCATCGGTAGATGTAACTTCCTGCTCTGCAGGTTCTGAAGTACTTTCTTCAACAGTTTCCTGAACTTTTCTTAATATTCTTCTGCGTTTTGGCTTTACTACAGCTTTAGCAACCTTTTCTTCTTCATTTCCTTCTGCTACCAGAGGAGTCTGTTCTTCCGATGTCATTTCCTGTTCAGAAGTTTCAAGTTCCATACTATCATCCTTTGAGTTTTGTAAAAACTGATTTTATAAGAATAAAACATGTATAATACATTAGTTTAAGATTTATTTTGAAAAAACTGTCTAGATTAAAAAAAGTTTCCAATAGGATCAAGAATTTGAGATACTCTCAAAAGTTCAATACTTATTTTATATTAACCACAAAGAAAATATTTTGTCAAGGTATAAAATATTATAAAACCACCAGTTAGTTAAAATATTTTCTGCTCATAGACACAAGTAAAAACTCTTTTGTAATGAGCAGAATAAAAAAAATTAATGAATAGTACCAGTTTTCTGATGTAGAGCCTTTTTATACTCAGCAGAAGCAACAGAAAACAAATCTACAGAAGGGACACCTTCGAGCATTTCAACTTCGCCTTCAAACTCTACATTATCTGCAATACGAATATTGGCAGTCTTTATATTTCCCTTTACAACACTTCCTTTACAAAGCTCAACACGTTCCTGACCTTCAATGTCTCCATTTACATTACCAGAAATAACAACAGATTTAGCAATCATACTGTCCACAGTACAGTCAGCAGTTTCGCTAATTTCCAAATTTCCAGTAGCTTTTATTGAACCACAAAATTTACCACTGATAATCACATTATCAGAAAAAGTCAACTTTCCATCAAATCTTGTTTCTGGTCCAAGTTCAGTAACGTTTATTTTTTCTTTTGCCATAGTCTAATCTTACCCCTTTTTAGGTTTCTTTTCAACATGCATTTTAACAACACTGATATACAAAGCCATATAAAAATACATATTTCACATAAAGGAAGCCAATCACCACAAATAGTATAAATCGTAGGACAAGCATTAACAGGCACAGCTACAGAATAAACCTCTGCACCTTGAGAAAACTCCTCAATTACACGCGGAAAAAGCTTTCCTCGTGCCGTAATATAGCAAGAAATGCCACTACCAGAACTACGCACCGTTGGAACATGATTTTCTGCACTACGGAATACAGACATAGACAAATGCTGCCATTGGCTCACAGAACTTTGTGCCCAAGAATCATTAGATAAATCAAAAAAACACTCTGCCCCATTTCTTACAAATTTCCTACATAAGTTACCAAACGTATCTTCAAAACATATAGGTGTACAAAAGCACAAATTTCTTTTGCTAAACACACTGTAAATCGAACCAGCATTCCATTCACTTTTAGAAGAGGAAAGTCCTCCAAGAAACTTAACAGGAATATATTCTGCAAACGGAACAAGACGTGTTTTTTTATAAATTTCAGGATAAGGGGGCAATATATTATGTGTTTTAGGATCAAACACAAGAGCCGCATTATAATCAGAAAATACACCATCAAAACTCTTTTCTGTATGCTGATTACCAATTACAAAGCAGGCACCTTTTTTTGCAATTAAATCAAGCGTATCAACAATAATATTAAAACGCTCATGATCAATTCTATTGTAATAATAATACGTAAGGGGCGGTACAACAGCAGTTTCTGGCCATATAACAAAATCGACAGCCCCATCTGAATTAAATTTCTCCTCTGTCAGAGACGCAAGAGTTCGAATATCCTTTTTATAGACATCAATTCCATTTTTATTGGAATCCGTATTATTCTGAACCGACATCACTCTGACAGTCTTAGATTCACATTCTTTTTCTAATAAATGATATACAGCAATTCCTGCAAAAAAAACAAAAACAACAGATGCAGAAATAATATACTTTACACGATGTTTTTTTATCTGCTTGTAGTCAATACACGCAGATGCAATTAAAGCTGCTAAAAAGGCACATACAAAAGAAGTTCCCCACACACCACAAAAAGAAGATAAAGTGAGCATAAGAGAGTTCTTCCATTGAGAATACCCCATAATTCCATAACTAAAGCCCAAAGGTCCAAGCGTTTTGAGATATTCATAAATGCACCAAATCAAAGCCATAATATACATTTCATACGAAGAATTTCTGCTGCACACTTTCATGACAACAAAAACAAAACTAAGAATTACGGCATATAATAAAACAGCACTTATAAACAGTACAGGCGAATAATTAAAAAGCCAAAAAGCAAACAGAGAATAACAAAAAAGTCCGTAAAGGAATCCCCAAAGAAATAATAATTTAACAGTTGATTTTTTTATGAGAATAAAAACAGGTACTAAGGCAATATAACCAAACAGAAAAAATCCATTTTTAAATACAATACCAGGATGAGAACATATAAACAGCATTACCCCCATCAAAGTCAATGCCATTTGAACAAGAACAAGCATGTCAAGTAGAAGTTTCTTCCGAAGATTCCTGCAATGGAAGATTCCAAAGAGACTTTTTCAATTCCTGTCCCGAGCGGAATGCAGCCACATAATGAGGAGCGACAGAAAGTTGCTCTCCAGTCTTTGGATTTCTCGCTTTTACACGACCTTTCCTTAAACGAGGCTCAAATGTTCCAAAACCGCGGAGTTCAATAGTGTTTCCCTCTTTCAACGATTCTTTGAGCTGAATAAGAAGACTTTCAACAACATCCTGAACAACACGCTTTTCACATTTTGTATTCTGATATACAGCTTCAACTAAATCATATTTTGTAATCTTTTTTCCAGCCATATACACCACCTCGACAAAATTTGAAAAGAAAAAGGCCTGGATGCCGGATAATCCGACATCCAATTTCCTTATTTTGCTGCAGCAAAAGTAATATTGTACAGTCTTGTCATGCGGCTCTTCTTGCGAGAAGCTGCATTGCGCTTCATAACGCCCTTACGATATGCGTTATCAAGTTCAGACTGCAAAGCCTTAAGTGCTTCCTGAGCAAGAGACTGATCTTTCTTCTGAACAGCTTCTACAAATTTTCTAGCACTTGTGTGACAACGAGACTTTACAGCTTTATTATGAAGACGGCGTACTTCGCTTTCTTCGTGTCTTTTTTCTGCAGATGTTTTCTTTACTGACAAAGGATTACCCCCAAACAAAACTAAAAACTGGTTAGTATTCTATACAATAGAAAAATAATAGTCAAGTATATAAATGCTTACATTGCATTTATTTATGCAATAAAAAAAGAGCTTTCACATAAAGTAAAAGCCCTTTCAATTGCAATTGAAACTGTATGTTCAAATACTTATTTGAAATCTTAAAAGACTCATTTAAAGTCTCTAAAGACTCATTTGAAGTCTTTTGGTCTGCGTTCTACACGCTTACACTTCTGGCACTCAGCGATGTTCTTAAGCTTACCCTTTTCAAAAAGAGTCTTCATAATAATTTCACCGCCACAGTTTTCGTGGATAAACTTCTGTGTTGCAACTGTAGTACGAGAGTTCTTACTGGCTCCTGCCATGACTATCCTCCAAAAAAATATCGATATTCTTATAAGAATATACACAATTTAGATAAAACTTGTCAAGATATTGAATATCTTTATCATTTACGCCATTCAATAAGCTGATTATTTATCAACTCATAAGCTTCTTCAAGTATTTTCTTTTCCTGCTCTTTATCTTTAGGAGCATCATATACTTTAAGAACTTTTACTTTGTACGAACCTTTCTTAAATCCGCTTAATATTCTAGTCAAATTAGAAAGCTTCCATCCTCCGTCCAAAGCACAAACCGCAACAGGCAAGTTTACAGTCTGTTCCAACCGTCTGAATCCAGCCGAATAAAATTTTCCCAACTGACCATCCTTGCTTCTTGTTCCTTCAGGATATATTACAGGTATGATTGAAGAATCAGCACTTACCCGCTCACCAAAATCTTTCAGAGTCTTCATGGCAACAGCAGCACTTCCTTTACGCGGAATCATGCAATGCTTCTGACTGCGAAGCATCTTACCAACCATAGGAACATCATTTAAAGAATCCTTTGCGACAAAACGGACTTTCTTTCCTGCAAAGTAACGAAGATAAACAACAATGTCTATAAGACTCTGATGATTTGAAACAACAAGAAACTGTTCTGGCAAATCTTTCTTGCTTTCCACATCACCCTGCAGTTCAAAATGCCTGTACAGCTTTAGGATTGCAAAAAAGAGCCTGTCTGTTCTGGTAGTAATATAATTGGACCAGAACAAAGCTGCTTTGTGGCTGAACGGATATGTCAGCGTAAGCATAAAAG
>CACXDK010000383.1 GCA_902766345.1 uncultured Spirochaetaceae bacterium
TAAAAAAAACATTAGCAATCCAAGCAGTAAAAAACCGCAAAGAATTCTTTCAGCAGGTAAAATCCTTTTCATTCTGCTTAGTCCTACCCTCCAATCATAACTCCAACATTTCCATTTACAATTATCCTGATAATTCCGCAAATAACAAGATGAATCGGATAATATAAATAAAAGAAATATTTCATTCCTTTGAAAGAACCTCTTTGTCCGTTATAATTTTTCAGCAGAGGAATTGTTAATGCCACCCCCATTTGAATAATTCCATATAACGGATTAATAAAAATTGCATAAACTATCGCATAAACGGCAATCCACAAAAGCATCCTAAGCATTTGTTTTTTGAAATTTCCACGATTACAACCAAAATATAAGATTACAAGAAACGCAGGACTAGACCAGTCTGAAGGAAAAGCTAATGCCGCAAGTACAAATACTAACACAGTTTTCTGCCACTGCTTTAACTTTTCAGAATTAGAAATTGATAACCCTAAAACCCCGAGAAACAACGGCCATATTATGCTTGTTTGATTAAAACAACTGGTCTTAAAAGGAATGAATGGAATTCCAAATGCAAAATTATATGCAAAATGCCCAATTACAGAAAAGATAAAAAGCCTTAAAAGATATTTTTTCAGATTATGTGTGTAATGATATCCTTCTGCAACCATGTACCAGAAAATTGGAGCAGCAAGCCTACCAAGTACATGAAGTGCAATTATCCACCAGTCTGTCGGATAATTCGGAACGAGCACACATATTACATGATCTAATGTCATGGAAAGTATAGCAATTATTTTTAATTGATTACCTGTCAAACCTTTTTCCATATCTTTTACGCACTCCTGAAAAGTCATTTACTAACTTGATGCATTATAAGCAGCTTAACAGCCTGTCAGCTACGAAGCTTTGTTATTCAATGTAAATAAGACGTTGCATTATCTCTGTTATGACCTGATAATTTACAGAATCAGGATTTCCATTTTCTCTGGATTCCTTGATATAATCATTATTTATTAAATAAACATCTTTATTATTCTTAGCCCAAAGATTTGTATAGACAAACTGAATAGCCTCAAAATCCTCTAAAAATGTTTTTTCTCTTAAAAAATCTAATATATCATACGAAACTCCAGAGCCCCAATCGCTGCAAAAATAAAGAATATTATCAGAACTCAATGTTTGCAATTTTTCGGATTTTATTACTACATTGTATGAGTTTCCCATACCAAATTTGGGATTTGACTTCTTAAACTCTAAATTATATTTTTGGATAAGCAAGTCCATATTTTCCATATATTTTGGTTTTAAATATATTTTTAAATTAACAAACTGCTTCTGATGTGTAGTAAGAATATAATCTAATCTTACTACATATTCTCCAGAGTCTTCGAATAAATAGTTTTTTGTATTATCAACAGTCCAATTATCTGGAAATATTTTAGAAAAATCATCAAGGCTATGTATATAATTCTTTCCGTTTAATATTGAACCATAACCAGAAAAGATATAGCCCTCATCATTTCCTTTTTTTATTTTCAGCCAGTTTCCTTTTATTGATGAAATAGTATCTTTGTTTCCAATTTCTAGAATTTCAACGACTTCATAAGTTTGTAATTGTGCAAGAATTTCAGAACTCGTGGATGTATCTTTTCTTACATTCAATGGTCCATCTGTTACAAGAAATATCTTATCTGATGTAATGGATAAATAATTTTTATATTCTTTTTGCATAAAAGGATGTAAATCACAGACCAAACCATTTTCATCGATTAAAGTAAGTCTGTTTTGCATACAAACTTTTACTTTATATTTTTGAATCCATGGATCTTCTTCATATATCTGACAGTCTGAAATGTATAAAGTTCCATCATCAAGGAGTGACCATTTACCATTAACTCCTTCACTTTCCTTAAAACCGTGACGGAAAGAACCATCACTGCGAATATAAATGATACTACTATCATCCTCCCAAGTGCCAATGAGCCAATTTAAATTGATTTCATCTTTTTTTAGATAATCTTTTAGAGGTTTTACAATATTATCATCTTCTTCGCTTGTATTATCTTTTACTGAAACAGTCTCAGAGCTCTCTGATTTTTCTGAAATAACTTCGTTAGTTTTTTTGAAATTACAACCAATAAAAGCTAATGCCGTAAAAATACAAAATAAAAATGTTATGTTTGATATTTTCTTCATTTTCCCTCCTAAAGAAACAGCTTTGAGCAGTTGTTATGTGGTTATTTTTCTAACTTCTCATATTCTTTATATGTCATTACTTTTCCACATTTTATACAATTAATACAAGTATCATCGTAAGAAGAACCAGAATAAGTTGAAATTATTTTAATCCTAATTTTTTTTGAATTTATGAATAAAAGAGGAATAATTTGCATTTTATCGGTATCTTCAAGAATTATATGATGTTCAATTCCATGATTGTTTTCATATTCAACAGTTATTTCTTTTGGACGATTATTCTTTGAAAATAAGTAATTTTTATCCTTATGTTTAAATCCATTACCAAAAACCAGACAATAAATGACACCAGGAGATGTAATGATTATTTCTTCATCTGAAATGTTTTTTAATTCTGAAACCCAAGGAACATCACTATCTTCCGCCAAATTAGAAGCATAATATGTAACAGCTCCCTCTTTGAGTTCTGTTTTTGCCTTATAGTTTACATCGCTAATATATAAGAAATTTGGAAAATCATTATTCTTTGAGGATGCATACTGTGTTACAATATTATTTTCACTTTCAAGTTGAAACAATCTCCTAAAGCCACAATATCCAACCTTTGTTGAACATTTGTGTTTTGTCATGGAATAAGAATTATTCAAAAGCAGCTGATAAAATGTTTTTTCTGATTCTTGAAATTCATTATTGCTGATTAAATTGAACATAGCAGAACATATACATTCTTTTGCAAGCAGACGAGTTTCTTTCTTTTCAAAATCAAATCGAATAAGATATATAAAAATATCATCAAACGGACTTTCTTTATAAAAACTGGTTTCCAACAAAAAATCAATATAATTATTTTTTGGGAAAAAAGCACCTGAAAGACCAGAAATCTGATAGTTGCTATCTATGAAGTCTAAAAGGTTTATGGTAAGAGCAACTCCACTCTGTTCATTTTTAATACTTACATAACGAGGTGAAGAGTATAATTCCGCATTAGATGACCATTCTCCGATTGGATAGAACGATTCCTGTTCAATTGGTTTTGCCGGCATTAAAGCAGCACGTTCACTAAAATCTGCCTCGGTCAATATACCAGTAATTGAATACGGAATTATATAATTTAATTTTTCTTCTCTTGAATATATTTGCAAATTAAAACAAAGAAAAATAATAAATAGAAATAAATACTTTTTCATTTTTCCTCCAGTATCCAGTACGGGCGTCCACATGACAAATATTCTTCGCTTCGTTATGCTATCGTTCAACTTTATACTCTATATCATGAGTTTTAAAAGAGATTCCATCAAAGTCATATTCATAAATGGTATATGACGGTGCAGTAACTTGCAAAACATATGCATATAAACTACCTTCATAGACGGTTGCTTCTCTAAATGAAAATAGTATTTGATATTTATTGCGTTTTGCTTTTTCTATATCTTTTCTTATTAAACTAAAAATTTGACTTGAATTGTCTAAATTCCATTTCCCATTTTTAAATACATAAAATTCCATATCATTAAAACACCAAATGTCATTTGTACTAGGTGGATCTATTGGATGTAAAAGTAACGGAGTGCCATCTTTTGTATATAATAAAGTATCAAAATACTCTGAGTAATTTCGGAAGGCCTTTTTTGCATTCTGTGTAAAATCATCTTCTTTATACTCTGCGGAATCTTCATTAAAATCTGTATAAAAATAGATTTCGTTTACGCAAGTATCTTCATACTTAAATCCTTTATACACATCTTTTATTTTAAATGTAATCGTTTCAACATTTTCAAAACGTAAAAATGAATATTTATAAAGTTCAAACGTATCTGCAACACGAAAGGATGTTTTATAACTGCCATTTACGTAAATTTCAAAATATTTAATTCTATTATTTGAATAATAATACCGTAAATCGCCATAGCCATTTCTTATACCAATTCCAGTAATGTTTACAGGCTTTTCAAATTCAAAAGAAACAGTTTCTCCAATACCATCTCCAGCAACCCCTTCTACCCAACTTTTGTATGAAGAATCACATAATTTTTTTGCAGAATAAAAATCTTCAGATTTATCTTTTTCTAAAAGGACAGAAGAAGCTGTTATCTTTTTAGGAATTAAACCGTAACTTCCCAATTCATCATCTTTAGAAAATGCTTCAAAAACCAATATTAATGAAATTATAAAAAACATTATGTTTCTTTTCATACACAATTTCCTTCACGACTGTGGTCTGTCAAGTATGAAACTTTGTTATGCTTTATTTCTTAAAAATATCGCTATGCGTTCCTGTATTAACCAAAGTCAAGACAAGAACATTTTTCTTTATCTTGTCATCATATTCTTTTAAATACAACAGAAGCCAGTCTGGTTGAATATGACATTCCCAAATTCCTTTGAAATTGCCGACAAGCTCATGGTTGTGATACTTTTCTTCAAGTGGCTTGTCTTCCATTAGTTTATTCACAACATCTTCAAGAAGAGAAATATCCAAACCACGCTTTTTTGCAAGCTTAAAACTTGACTTGAACTGCGAAGTTTTCTTTAAAATACATTCCATTACTCACAATCCTCAAAAAGATCTTTTGCACTTGAATAGGATTTCACGCTTGAATCTTTACTGATTCTGCGTGCCTCTTCAATTGCTGCAAGAGTTTCTTCTGAAAAATTGTACTTTGGAGGAACAATGTCAAAAGGAATTCTCTGCTGATTTATAGCCTGACGCAAAAAAAGCCTGATAGCTGTCGTAATATCCAATCCCAATGAGTCAAAAAGAGATTCTGCTTCCAATTTTGTTTCTGTATCCACTCTAGTCTGTAAAACTACCGTAGCCATAATGACACCTCCATTTAGTTATTTCTAATATAAATGTAATACAAAAACACTCTTTTTGCAATAAAATAAAAAAAATTATATGCAAAATGTTTTACTCGAAATATTTTGGAATATGAGGATACTCATTTGCTTCTGTATTATGTTTTTTCGCCCAGGCATTTTGTGCGACATACAAAAGAGATTCAAATTCCATATCTGCAGGAAAATTAATTATTCCTTTTTTTATGCCGTCGAAATATTTCTTTCCATTTATGAGAGCAACGCAACGGGAATACAAAAAATCGTCATCGCTTACATAAGAGGATTTTTCCTTATACTGTTCAAGTAGTTTTTCAGTATAAAGTTCATGTAATAAACTATACAAAGTATCATCAAAATTAAAAATAAAGTCATCATCTTTATTTGAGAGGAATTCAATAACTGGTGCTCCTATGATATTTGTCAATAGCATGGAACTCCTGATTCCATAATTTTACTATGCCAATGCCTCATCTGCAAGTTTCCTTGTAGAAAAAGCAGGTGAAATTCTTTTTTCATACGGTGTATCATTTTTCAATATCGTATACATCAACTCCGCAAGCTTCCTTGCTGTCGCCACAATTGCAATTTTCTTCCCCTTGCTTAGAACCTTCGTCATGTAAAGATATTTTTCTTTCAGCGCGCTTTCTCCCGAATACCTTATGTGTGACCACGCAGCCAGAATCAAAAGCGATCGAAGATGCCTGTTGCCGCATTTCGTTATATGGCCAAGCCTGCATACCGTACTCGACATGTCAAGACGTGGAACTAGTCCTGTCGCAGCGCCAATAGCAGATACATTCGAATATCTTGAGCCGTCTCCAATGAATGCCACATAAGCCGAAGCAAGCTGCTTTCCCACTCCGGGGATTTCAGTGAGTCTCTCAATGTTCTTGTCCCCGTCAATCTCCCTGTCAAGAAGCTTCTCGATTTCCTCTGTCTGTCCATCAATAATTTCAAGACGTTTGATGATTCGTTCTGCCTGCATCAAAAAAAGTCCTTTCAGCATTTTGACGCTTTCCTTTCTGCTTGAGTCCCCCGCAAGGTCCTTTTTCTTTATCTCAGTGATTCCACCTTCGAGGAATAAGGCATGAAGCCTGTTGATTTCCTTTGTCCTGTCATGACGCAGCTGTCGGAATTCGGTGAGTATATGCCTGATGTTTTCCTCATGTTCGCTCGGCAGCTCCACTTTCGGAAGTTCTTCGTCTGTGAATTTCTGCACCAGCCGGGCAAGCTTCAGCGCATCCTCCTTGTCGTTCTTCTTTACGGAACGGTAAATCAGGGCTATCTGGCTTGGATTTAAAAGCACGACCTCGCAGCCGACCTCTTTATGAATTTCCTTTGCCATTACCATTGAAAGTGAGCAGACTTCAATTGCGATTCGATCTGTCGAAAGAAGTCTCTTATAAAGCTCTTTCCTTCCTTTAGGGCTTGTAAGTCCGTTTGTTCCGGTGACTCTGCCATTGCTTCCGATAATCTTAATTTCGTAAGTCCGCTTTCCCAAGTCGATTCCAACAAATCTTCTCTGTTCCATTTTCTACTCCTTTTATGATAGAATGGAACCAGGAGTTAACGCTGGTAGTGGTGTACCGTGCTCCTATTCGCAGTCATGGGGAAATGTCCCCATGCTGCATTATGGCGTACGGCGGTCGGTTTTGGTTAATCTTAAACCCGAAGTAAGTGGCTGCCGCATTGCAACGTCTTCTTCACCAGTTGTTAGAACCTTCCGCCGGCTCTCTGATTCCGTCGAATCAGAGTACCACTTTTTCCCAGACATTTATATCATGCCATCTTAAACCGCAAACCGGCTTGACAGGTTTGTCGGCTTTGAAGCTTTGTTATACGATATTTCTATCGTACAACAATTTTCTCCATATCTATTTCTACAGATTTTATAAATCTGTTTTTTACAACTTATTATTTTTCAGAAACTTTTTCCACCTTTTGGAAATCTTCTGTTTTTATATTTTCAAGCGGCGTAAAGCCGCGTACCACCGCTTCTTCGTCCTGGCTCGAAAATATATTTTTAATTTTATAATCGAACTTGACTCGATTATAAAATATTCTAATTATTTACAATTGTTTATATATCTTTTATTCTTATTCTCAAGTAATTAATATTTGCATATCTTTTTACATAAATTGAAATTTGTTTATTGTTAACACTGTCTTGCCAAGCATAGACACTTCCAAGCTGATCAACAAAATCGTATCTATCATTCATAGTATTCTTTAATTTATTGATATTTACAAATAATCCAATTGCAGTATCGTTAGTTATTTTTTCATACCCATATGGTACTTTTATTTCAAAATCATCAATAATAATTTTTTCGTTATCAGGTATGAAACCTTTTAATAAATTTAGTACGACAATTTTGCCGTTGAAGATATTTAAGAAATCGTTCTTTTTAAAATTAATTTCTAAAAGACAAAAAGAACTTACAATAAAAAGAAAAACTACAGAAATAAAAATAAATTTTTTCTTTTTCATTTATTCCTCAAAAAAGGGCAGGCCAGTGTGCCTGTCGTCATAACAATTGGTTGTACCGCAGCGGGCTCGACCCGCTGTCGGCTACGAACCTTTGTTAGGTTTTGTTA
>CACXDK010000384.1 GCA_902766345.1 uncultured Spirochaetaceae bacterium
ACCCCTGTCTGATAGTAAGGGAATGAAACCTGTGTGATTAATGATGGGAAAACTAATTTTTTACAGGCTGATGATTTCTTTACAGGATGTCTTGCAGTTTTTGATTTTAAGTGAGAGAATTAAACTTATGATTTTGAATGTTAAAGATTTTGGAGACATATTAATGTCTCGTCCAGCGGGGAAAGAGGCTTTTTCTATGGCAAAAGCTTATATATTTCAGAATTTAGCGGAGAATGAAAAAATTTCCTTAGATTTTGAGGATGTAAAAGTTCTAGCTCCATCTTGGGCAGACGAGTTCATTACAAATTTAAGAACTGAATATAAAAATCCCATAGAATTTCTGAACACAGATAACGAGTCTGTTTCTCAATCTCTAAAATATGTTGCCATTTAATACACAGTTGTCACTGAAGTCATATAATTCTTAAGTCTGAGCCTACATTGCCGTCTCAATTCTAACTGTACTACCACCAGAATGTTCTTTTGTTACGACAATCTTGTTTTCAATACGTTCTGCAAGAGAGTCCACATGCGAAATAATGCCGACAAGTTTGTTACCTTCCGTCAAAGAAAGAAGTGCATTTATGGTCTTTGTCAAAGGCTCATCGCTCAAAGTTCCAAAGCCTTCATCTACAAACATGCAGTCCAGCTGAATGCCGCCTGCACTAGACTGAATTTCATCAGAAAGTCCCAAAGCAAGCGAAAGTGATGCCTCAAAGGACTCTCCGCCAGAAAGAGACTTTACCGAACGCCTGCTGCCGTCATAATGGTCAATAACATCCAGTTCAAGTCCAGACTTACTGCGGTTATCGGAAGGTGTAGCCCTTCGCACAAACTCAAACTGTCCGCCCGACATTATCATAAAGCGTTGGTTTGCACGGCGTAGAATGCGATCAAAATAGGACATCTGAATATAGGTTTCCAGATCAATCTTTTCTTTTTCCTTTATTCTTCCGTTTGCAGTATTAGAAAGTTCATTAAGCCATTCAAATTTGTTTTCTGTAAGAAGAAGCTTTTCCGAAACCTTTTTTATCTGCTCAAAAGCAAGCCTGTTATTTTCAAGACAAGCATGCACATTGTCATATTTTAAATGAAGCTCCTGTTTATTTTTTTCCAAATTAGACTGACGCTCTTTTATAGTGTTTATATCATCAGCAAGATTTTCAGCATTCAAAATCTTTTGCAAGGATTTTATCTGTGACTGTAAAGTTTCAGACTGCCCTTTTAACTTTGTAACCTCGCCATTAATCTTTTCATAATCAGAACGTGCCGTTTCCAATGCCAGACGCATGGAATCAATATCACTTTGCAATGAAGAAATGTTATTAAGAGCCTCTGCCTTTGAAGTCTTTAGTTTTGAAGCAATTTCTTTTTCCTGATTTTCCTGTTCCTGCAACAAAGTCTTATCTTTTTCCAAATTCATATTTTGCTGAACTTGATCCGCTTCCTTCTGTTTTAACAATGCTTCTTCTTCTGGAATCATTGTTTCCAATGACAATTTTCTTTTTATGCGTAAATCTTCATCCGCTATAAGCTGAGTCAAAGAAACATACTGCCGTCGTAAATCCTGTAATTCCAAAGAAATAGACTGTTCCGAAGGTTTTACATTTAATTCCGCAGACTTTTCTGCAATAGATGAATAACTTGCATCTGCAAGACCTTTCTTTTCACCTAGAATATTTTTTTGATTTAAAGCTTTTGTCTGTATATCATCCAGGTTCTTTTTTGCCTTATTTAATTCAGATTCACTTGGTGCAGAATAAGATTTTTTTGCGGGATTAGGATGCACAAGAGAGCCACAAACTGGGCAAGGCACATGTTCCTCAAGTTTTTCTGCAAGAATGCCAGCCTGTTCATTCAAAAAAGCCTGAAACAAATGAGTATATTCCGTATTCTTTTCAGAAAATTCTTTTTCAATCAACAATAAATCTTTTTCTGCATTTTCTTTTTCTGCAACTAAGGTTTTGTAACGGTTCTGTTCAGTCTGTAATGCAGCAAGTTCTTTTCCTCGCTTTTCAACTTTTTCAATATCGCTTAAAAGTTTCTGCTTATTTTCCCCTGCAGAACTCAATTCTGAAAGTTCTTTTTTTAATGAATTAATATAATCGGTTTTCTTTTCAATATCCGCATCTAAGGTTACAAGACTCCCCTTTTCTTTTTCAATCTTACCTAATAAAGATTCTATCAGCTGTTTTTTCTGCTCAAGACTGTCATATACAGGTAAATCTTTTTGAATGAGTGCAATTTCAGCTTCTTTTTCAGAAATTATTTTTTCGTTTAATTTTTCGGCTTCGAGTTTTTTTGCTCCGTCATCCAAAAGAACAGTTTTTTCCTCATAGGCTGCTTCTACACTCTTTAATGCTTCCTGTAAAGATGTCATTCTTGCAACATTTTCCAAGATTACAGTATATCTTTCCAATTCAGTTTCATTTTTCTGAATGCAGTCCGACACATCTTTTAAGGTTTCATCTTCATTTTTCAAGAGATTTTGAATAGTGTCAAACGAAGATGTTAGCAAAGGCATTTCTAATTCTTTTATTTTTTGAATCTCTTCTACTATACTTGAAGGGCAATAACTGTCACATCGCAAACCGTCAAAGTACTGCATAATGCTGTTTTTATAGATATCATAGTCTTTCTTTAAGTCATTTGTTTCTTGATTAATGACTTTTTGCAAAGTATCGTAATAGTCGGTCTTAAAGAGTTTTCTAAATATTTTCTGCCGAGTTTCTGTATCCGCAGTAAGCAGCTTTAAGAAATCGCCCTGAGCAATCATTACAATCTGCGTAAACTGATTGCGGTCAATACCGAGTACAGAAATTATTTCTTCTGTTACTTTTTTCTTTCCTGTAATAACTTTTCCGTCTGGCAAAGTTAGTGTTGCATCGGCAACTTGTTCTGTCATTCCTCCACCACGCTTTGCCTTGCGCTTATATGGTGGATTTCTTTTTATATCAAAAACTTTGCCTTTTAATTCAAATTTTAAATGAACTGAGGTTTCTGTTTCATCATCTGCAAATGTAGAACGCAACATTGATTCGTCACGGTTATCGCCGCTGGCTTCTCCATACAGGGCATAAGTAAGGGCGTCAAATATTGTGGTTTTGCCAGCTCCAGTGTCGCCTGTAATTAAATACAGTCCTTTACTGCCAAACAAAGAAAAATCTATGACAGTTTTTTTGCAGTAAGTTCCAAATCCTACTATTTCAAGTGATAAGGGTTTCATTCAGGCTTCACTCCAGATTTTATCTATTTTATTTTGAACATATTCTTTCTGCTCTTCCGACATATCTTTACCATTACAGGTCTTAAAAAATTCCATAAACAAGTCAATTGGGGATGAAGTCTGCACTTCCGAAAGATTTTCTACTATTTGAGTGCCAGAACGTGTGCGTGTATTGTCATAATCCAGCTTCATAAGATTAGGGTAAATAACGCGTAATTTTGCTACTGCGTCAATAACATCTTCTTCATCGGTCAAGGTAATGTGAACATAATCCTGTGTATCCTGCCCTTCATAACTCTTTTTAAGTGTAAGTTCTTCGTAACTGCCCTTTATTTCCCGCATATCATGCAGGGGCTTAAGAGGAATAGTTCTTGTCTGTACAAGTCCCTTATTTTCAAGTTCGACTACCAAAACAGATTTTTCATCGTTTGCTTCTGAAAACGAATATTTCAGAGGTGTACC
>CACXDK010000385.1 GCA_902766345.1 uncultured Spirochaetaceae bacterium
GCATGTAATGGAAGTACATTCTGGAAAACTCCTCTGCTAAAAGAAACTGTAGAAAGCAGATTAAAGAAATTAATTTCGGAAAATTTTGAAATCGTTCAGATTGAAAATGACATAACCGCAGGAACTTTTGCTGCGGCATTTATTTAATATATTACAATAGTAATTTGCAAATACAACAATATTATATACTCCTCTATAAATAACAAAATATTTATGATTTTTTTACGGTTTTGTTACATTTACTACTTTACAAAAGAAAAATTATACGTCAAAATCCAAAAATCTCATTAAAAATGTTCATCTTCTAAAGTGTAATCAAAAAGTCCAATCAAAAAGTGCCAGGATGGCAGACGACGAAAAAAACTTTATATCATGAGGATTTTTAAATGGCTAAAGCTAAGAAAGCTCTGGACAGATTTGATACAAACGCAAAGCGTAATGTACCAATCGTAGCAAAACTTTTGACCGCTATTATCACTTCTGTAATTGTAAGTGTTGTTGGTGTCACCTTTATGGGACTCACAATTTTTTCATCTGGTGTTCAGCAGTCTACTGATGATGATCTTGAAAAATTTTCTTCTGGTCTTGAACGAACTCTAAGAGATTGGCGAGACACACTCGAAGCAGACGTAATGCTTCTTTCAAAACGACCAAACATTGCAGAATACATTTCAAGAAAAGAAATCCAAAATCTTGAATCCATTTTAAACTGGGAAACAGGCATTCTTGATGTAGACGTTCTTGCAATAACAGACAAAGCAGGATCCGTTCTTGTAGGAAAAGAAATTACTAAAGGGGTATCATTAAACTCTATCAGTGCAATTCAGGGAGCATTGCGAGGGGTTTCTGGCTATTCCTATTCAAGAATTGGAGACAGAGGTTATTCACTCATTGCAGCATCTCCAATCAGACTAAACAATTCTGTAGTAGGCAGTGTTGTAGCTTCATATTGTCTTTCTGACGGTGAATTCGTTGAGAATGCAAAAAATTCATATTCGGCAATGTGTACAGTTTTTGAAGGCGACACTCGTGTAGCAACAACTCTTGGAGCAAAATATGTTGGAACAAAACAGGCAAACCGTGAACTTGTAGAAGCTGTTTTGAAACACGGCAATGCATATCATGCAAACAATCTTTTTGATGGCAATGAATATATGTCCGTATCTTTTCCATTGATATCAAGCAATGGCGAAATTACAGGAATGATTTTTATTGCACGAAGCACAAACATTCTTAAAGCACTCCGCAATCACACTTTGATGGTAGTCATTCCATTTGCAGTTGTACTCATTCTTATTCTCACAATTTTCTGTTACAAGTTTGTACAAAAGATTGTATGGAGAATTTCAAGCGTAACAGACTTCCTTAAAGAACTTTCTACAGGAGATGCAGACCTTACAAAACGCTGTGACCTTTTGCTTAGGGATGAAATTGGAGACCTCATCATTCACTTTGATTTATTTTTGGACAAACTTCAGGACATCATGCGAGAAGTCAAATTGACAAAGACAGAACTTGGAAGTTCTGGTAAGGAACTTTCTAACGGAACAGTTGAAACCTCATCTGCAATTACGCAGATTATTTCTAACATTGACGGCATTCACAAGCAGATTATCTCTCAGGGAAACAGCGTCAGCAAGACTGCTGTTACCGTTAATGAAATTTCAGGAAACATTACAAACCTTGACCGCCTTGTTGAAAACCAGTCTTCTGGTGTTACACAGGCCTCTGCAGCTATTGAGCAGATGATTGAAAACATTTCTTCCGTTACAAACACAGTCGAAAAAATGGCAGAATCTTTCAATTCCCTCAATTCAAATGTTCAGATTGGATTTACAAAACAACAGAATGTAAACGTAAAGATTCAGCAGATTGAAACACAGTCAGCAATGCTTGAAGAAGCAAACCAGACAATTTCAAACATTGCAGCTCAGACAAACCTGCTCGCAATGAACGCAGCTATTGAAGCAGCTCACGCAGGCGACGCAGGCAAGGGCTTTGCAGTTGTAGCAGATGAAATCCGAAAACTTTCAGAAACTTCAACTACACAGTCAAATTTAATTGGAACACGTCTTTCAATGATTCACGATTCAATTGCAGATGTTGTTTCTTCATCAAATGAAGCAAGCGAAGCATTCAGTACAGTTTCTAATCACATCAAAAAGACAGACGAACTTGTTGCATTGATTAAGAATGCTATGGCCGAACAGAACGAAGGTTCTAAGCAGATTGGGGAATCACTTACACTCATGAATTCAAGTACACAGGAAGTACAGACTGCAGCAAAAGAAATGTCACTCAGAAACGAAAGAATTCTTTCTGAAATGAACAACTTGCAGGATGCAACTATAAGCATTCAGACAAACATGGATGAAATGGCAGTTGGAGCAAGACAGATTAACGAGACTGGCACAGCTTTGTCCGAAGTTTCCGGCAATGTTCAGTATTCAATCACAAAAATCGGAAGTCAGATTGACCGATTCAAGACAGAATAATTTGGAGGGGGATTCATGAAAAAGATTTCTAATTACATTTTAGCATTTTTTGCAGCATCAACTCTTTTTTCCTCATGCAAATTCAAGCAGAGAGAACCTATAAAGAATTATCCTGTAACATTGCGATTTGCCGAAAATCATGTCACAGGCTATCCAACAACTCTTGCAGATGAAGAATTTGCCCGCCTTGTTGAAGAAAAAACAGAGGGCAGAGTTAAAATTGAAGTAAAATCAGGCGGTGCTCTTACAGAAACTTCTGCAGAAACTATTGAAGCCCTAAAAAATGGGGACATCGCATTTTCAAGAGTTTCTGTTTCACCACTTACTTCGTATGTACCCAAATTCAGTGTTCTGCAGCTTCCATATATTTTCACTTCTTCAACACATCAATGGAATGTACTCAATGGAAAGCTTGGACAGGATTTACTTTCTGAGCTTGAAATATCAGGATCAGGACTCGTTGGACTTTGTTATTATGACAGCGGAGCAAGAAATTTTTATTCAACAAAAGCCATCAAATCTATTGAAGATTTGAAAGATTTAAGAATCCGTGCTCAAGGTGCAATGATGGTTGACATGGTTGAAGCTTTAGGTGCTGTTGCAGTAACAGGCATTACAATGTCGGAAGTAAGGCAAAATATTGAAAATGGAACCATTGATGCAGCAGAAAACAACTGGCCAACTTATCAGAGTACAAACGACTATACAGCTGCAAAATATTATGTTCTTGATCAGCACTCACGCATTCCAGAAGTTCTGGCAGCTTCAAAGAAAGCTCTTTCACGCATTAGTCCAGAGGATGTTGCAATAATCAAGGAAGTTGCAAAGCAAATTCAGGACTATGAAATACAGCAATGGAAGGAAAAAGAATTGGATTCCGAGCAGATTGTCCGCAGAAGCGGGACAATAGTTATTGAACTTCCTGCTCATGTACAGAAAGAATTTCAGGATGCAATGCAACCTTTGTACGACAAGTACGCAAGCCAGCATAAATCTATTCTAAAAGAAATTCAGTCAACAAAATAAAAAAGAAAGCTGCCGAATATTATAACGGCAGCTTTTTTTGTCCGTAAAGTTTTACAAGAAACAAAGCATAACACTACAGAACCAATATTGAAATTCTGAAATCTTTATATTATAATAAATTCACATTTTATTTTTAGAGGATACATTTCTATGGCAATGGTAATTCTTACATTGAACTGCGGTTCTTCATCCGCAAAGTATCAGGTTTATGACTGGGATAATAAAGAAGTAATGGCTAACGGTGTTGTTGAAAGAATCGGTATTGAAGGTTCTTGCATTACACACAAAGCTAAGGGCAATAAGGTAGAAATTGAAAGCCCTTGTCCAACACACAAAGAAGCTATTGAGTTAATCATAAAAGAAATTACAGACCCAGAAGTTGGTGTTATTAAGAGCATGGACGAAATTGGTGCTGTTGGTCACCGCGTTCTCCATGGTGGCGAAAAGTTTACAAAGTCTGTACTTATCACACCAGAAGTTCTCGACGGCTTCCGTGAAGTAATTGACCTTGGACCTTTGCACATGCCAGCAAACATCATGGGTATTGAAGCTGCACAGAAGGTTATGCCTAATGTTCCACACGCTGCAATCATGGATACAGCATGGCACCAGACAATGCCAGAAGAAACCTTCATGTATGCAATTCCACGTGAATGGTATACAAAATATGCTGCGCGTCGCTATGGTTTCCACGGAACATCTTTCCTTTACACAGCAAAACGTGCTGCAGTTCTTCTTGGAAAAGATCCAAAAGATACAAACCTTATTATCTGCCACATCGGTAATGGTTCTTCAATGTGTGCAGTAAAGAACGGAAAGTGCTACGACACAACAATGGGTATTACACCTCTTGAAGGTCTTGTTATGGGAACACGTTCTGGCGATGTTGACCCAGCTCTTCCATTCTATATCATGCGTAAAACTGGCATGTCTGCTGACGAAATGGACAAGGCTCTTAACAAGAAGTCTGGCTGTCTTGGTATTACAGAAAAGTATTCTGACCGCCGTGATATTGAAATTGACGCAGCTAAGGGCGACAAGCTCTGCCAGCTTTCAATTGAAATGGAAGCATTGCGTATTAAAAAGTACATTGGTGCATTCGCTGCTGAACTTGGAAGAGTTGATGCTATTGTATGGACAGCAGGTGTTGGAGAACGTGGTCCAATCACAAGATTCAAGGCATGTTCAGGTCTTGAAAACTACGGCATTAAGATTGACGCACAGAAAAATGAATGGTCATTTACTGGCAATGCAGAAACCTGCATCAGTGCAGACGATTCAAATACAAAGATTTTCGTAATTCCAACAGACGAAGAGCTTGTAATGACAGAAGATGCATTCGCATTGATGAACGGAACTTATGACGTTCATACAAACTTCAAATATTCTTTCCAGGATCCAAAATATGTAAACAAGGCTCGTGAAGAAGGCTTGAAGAAGGACTTGGAAAAGCGTCCAAATCTTGCAAAGGTTATTGTACGCCCAAAGGCATAAGCAAAAGAATATAACTAAATCTTGCTAAAAGAAAAGCCGTCTGACTTTGTGTTAGACGGCTTTTTTGTTTGCAAATAATAAAAATGCAATTGTTACAGATGTTCCGCAATTTTCTGTATGTACAATTCTGCATAGCGTGAAAGGCTCATTCCTTTTCGTGTTATTATGCCCACTGTCATTTTGTCATCTACAGCAAGAGGTCGAGCTATTATGTTTTCGCCATTGAGCTTACGGCTTATTACTCCAGAGCATATTGTGTAACCGTCAAGTCCTATGAGCAGATTAAACAATGTTGCACGGTCACGAACCTTAATGTTTTTAGTACAACCAAAATCTATCGGCGAAAGAGGTTCTTCTGAAAAATAAAATGAATTAAAATCACCCTGCTCGTATGTCAAATATGGATAAGGCTTTAAATCTTCCAGAGTAATAATTTCTTTGGAAGCAAGAGGATTAGAAGATGATATAAACACAAAAAGTGATGTTGTAAAAAGAGTTTTAAACTGTAAATTGTTTTTTCGAAGCAGTTTATCTATTACATCTTCATTCTTCTTGCTCTTAAAAATAACACCGACCTCACTTTTA
>CACXDK010000386.1 GCA_902766345.1 uncultured Spirochaetaceae bacterium
TCCCAGTCAATAATGACGGCATAAAAATCATGTCCTTCTTCATGATTTTGCTTTACTTTCTGAATAACATCTGTACAGCTGTATGCTCCTGTAGGCTTCATGCCCAACTCAGCAAGAATGTCACATGAATAGTTTTGCGTCATTGGATCGCTGTCAAATACAAGAACTGGCAAATCTACAAAAAGCGTATAATCAATAGATTCGTTATCCTGCAATTTCAGGTAGATATCTACAGAAAATATAGAGCCTTGTCCTTCACGGCTGTCAACATGAATGTCGCCGCCCATCATAAGAACAATATTCTTTGTAATGGAAAGTCCAAGCCCCGTACCTTTTATTTTATTAACACGGGTGTCTTCCGCTCGCGAAAACGGCTCAAACATTTTCTTCATGAATTCAGGACTCATTCCAATGCCGTTATCTTCTACAACAATGCGGAACCATCCCAAATTTGTCTGAGGAGACTTACGTTCACTGATTGTAACGTTAATGCGTCCGCCATCAGGGGTATACTTAATGGAATTAGAAACCAGGTTTGTAAATATCTGCTGAATGCGCAAAGTGTCGCCAATTACATTTTCATGCACAAGATTATTTATCTTAACATCGAGTTTATGACCATGTGCCCTAGCCTGTGGACGAAGCATGACAAGAACATTATCAATCAAATCTGAAAGATTAAATTCTTCTTCTGTCAGAGTGCTCTTTCCGCCTTCAATCTTGCTCATATCAAGCACTTCATTTATGAGCGAAAGCAGATATTTACTTGAAGAACTTATTTTTTCAAGGCACTCTTTTACTTTTTCCTTATTGTCTATCTTTGATTTAGCAAGAGCCGTCATGCCTATGATAGAATTCATAGGAGTTCTGATGTCGTGGCTCATATTGGAAAGGAAGTCTGACTTTGCGGCATTAGCAATTTCTGCCTGCTGCAAGGCATCTTTTATGAGCTGTTCCCTCATGTTCCTATCGGTAACGTCCATGAGCATTCCTGCAAAAACCCAGGCTCCGCCTTCCTTTGTTTCTGAAAGCTTACCAATACAGTCAAACCATTTATAACTGCCGTCTTTTAGCTTCATGCGGAAGCTGAGGCTTTTTTCAATGCCAGTATCTACCGTTATACGATATTCTTTTTTGACAAAATCAAGGTCATCTTCATGAATCCTATCAAGAAAAGACTGCAGTGTATTAGGGAATTCCCACTCATTAGAATAGCCTAAAAGCTTTCGAATTTCATCGCTCCACTTTACGCTTACAAGATTTCTGTTGGAATCGAAAATCATTTCCCACATTCCAGACTTTAGAACTTCATGAATAAGATTAAACGAAGTTCTTATGGACTCCTGAGCAGCAAGTTCTTTTTCTACAGCAGAATTGACGTTTCTAAAGCCCATTACAATGTCTGCATCTTCAGAGTTTTTACTCTGAGTTCTTGCAAAGCCCAACTGATAAAACTTTGTGGTGTCACCAGTAATGCGGCGATAGTTTACAAAATAAAGACCAATCGCTGGAACTTGAGAACGTAGAACTGAAAGATTTGTCTTTTCCAGAAATTCTTCCCTGTCTTCTTCAAAAACAAACTGCTCTGCATATTTTTTTATTGCAACGGAATAAAGTACATTATTTTCAAACAAAGCTCTGGCTTCAAGCGAGAAAAAAACTGTATTCTGCTTAAAGCACCTGTAACTGTTAGATGCAGTACTAACAAGATACAAATCCTGATATTCATAAGCAATTGCACTGATAATGCCCATGAAGTCTTCCATGCTGCGCATGGTTTCCCGTTCACGGCGAACTTCTTCATCAGCATTTCTCGTAGCAACAATGGCAACTTTATAGCCGTCATGTCTTGTTACAAAGACAATCTTAGCACTTAAGTAAAGTCCAACGTCATCCACAACTCTTTTATACACAAAGCGACGGTCTACTTGATTAGTTATCAGGGAATCCCTTGAAAGATTTCTAAAAAATTCAGGTTTATCTTTTTCAACAACACAATCTTCTGCAAAAGCCCTAAGACCTTCTGTCCATCTTTTTTTATGGTTCAGAGCATAATCACGCATGTGTTTTCCATCTGTTCCATGAGCCCTGAATGTCTCTACAGTATCCTGCATGTAATCAACAAGAAAAACAGAATAATATTCGCTTCCAAGCCCTTCTATTACTTCCTGATAAGCTTCAGACGCTTTTTTTACAGCAAGTTCCTCATTTTTTTCTTCATTTATAACCTTCATGGTATAAAGAATGCTTTCAAGCTTGCCGTTAGAATCTCGTTCGCCATTCATGATATAGCCTCTAACCCAGCCTATATCTTTTGCAACAAACTCCAGCGTAATTCTTTTACCATCTTGCAAAACATTATCTATATTACTTAAATCAGTAAAATCTTTTAATTCCTCATAATATTCAGGCAAAGCAAAGTCTTTTCGAATATGCTCAAAAAAACTTTCAGCATTGTTATTATCCAACAGGTTATTAATTACTTCGCAAGATTTTAGTTCACGAACTGTTGAGTTTTTTAGATTTATATAATACGCACACGAATATATAGAAACAAATGAGCGGATAATATCAATTTTTAATTCATCAGAAATGTCCTTAAAAATTTCTACATCCTGAACGGACGAGCCACACTTTCCATCACATGGTATAACTTTTTTCATAGCCTCAACCTCCCCAAAGATACAAGACTTGTATATTTCTATTCTAAACCAGTAATTGTCAAAAGTCCATTGAAAAAGAACTGTTTATTCTATAATCTAGATTTCATGGGTATATTTTCAGAATCAGAAGGAAACAATAAAGAACGGGAAGATTTCTTCAAGGAATTTGAAGAACGTACAGGAGAAAAAGTAAAATCACTGGAACTTACAGAATTCCGTGCAGAAAATGCCATATACAGGGAACTCAACCTAAAGACTTACAGACCGAGCATCTGGGGGCTTTTGGTACTGTGCGAAAAAAATGTTTACTATTATGTTGCCCCGCAGGAATCATACATGTCTTTCTTTATGAAAGGTGCTGGAAGAACAGAGGAAAAACTGCTTCAGATAACGGGATTTTCTGCACTGAGTTTTTCTTTGCCAGTAAAAAACTTTTTTTCTTTCTTAAATCCAGAAATTTCACGTTCAATAATAATGCGCTACGAAAATCTGTCGGGCATAAAGCGTGAGGTAACGCTTATATTAAATCATAAGTCGGATGAAGTTTTTGCGGAACTGGGAAAATATATAGAGGGCTCTAATACTGAGAGATAAAAGACGCATTTTGCAGAAATTTTTGCAAAAATTAAGGAGGATAAAATTGAAGCAGTTTAATGGATATTTAAAAGGCGTAAACTTTGGCGGATGGCTTTCTCAGTGTGTGCATACAGAAGAACATTACAGCTCTTTCATCAAGGAAGAGGATGTAAAGACGGCTGCAAGCTGGGGAATTGACCACATAAGAGTGCCTGTAGACTATGATTTGGTAGAAGCTGGAGACGGTTCTTACAGCGAACAGGGATTCTCACACATAACCAATGCTATAGACTGGTGCAAAAAGTACGGTCTTAACATGATTTTGGACTTGCACAAAACTTACGGCTACTCTTTTGACGATGGCGAAGGCGAAACAGGA